>CAZWEF010000060.1:1698-10541 GCA_964632125.1 uncultured Erysipelotrichales bacterium | reverse complement strand
TGGTTTTATTGGTTTACTTGCAACATTAAAGAAACGCAAATAGAAAAGAACGCTTGACGTTCTTTTTTTAAAGACAATACTCGTGTTTTCGTGTAAAATAGGACTGAGGTGACTTTATGATATTTTTAGGTACCATAGTGAATACAATCACTGTGCTAATTGGTAGTTTTATTGGTTTGTTTTTAAAGGGCAAACATATAGAAAGAATAGGTGAACGTATTTTTCAGTTCTTTGCGTTACTGACAATTATGATTGGAGTAAATGGTTCAACTGATCTAAGTCAGATATATTTAATTATTGGATCGATTGTGATTGGAACTATTATTGGTGAATTGCTTCAAATTGATCATGGCATTCATGTTTTGGCAAATCGTGTTCAAAGACGCTTTACCAAGGGCGGTGACACGTCTTTTGCTGAGGGGTGGATTCAAACATCTTTATTGTTTTGTCTTGGCTCAATGACGATTGTAGGGTCGTTTGAAGCAGGGATTCATGACGTACATACGATTTTAATTACTAAGGCAATACTTGATGGTGTTGCATCAACCTTGTTTTCGTCAAAATATGGTATAGGTGTGATGATGACCGCAGTAACTGTTTTTATTTATCAAGGATTACTTGTGTTGATGGCTTATTATATTGGGCCTTTTCTTACAGTTGAGACTATTGCGGTTGTTTCAACAATTGGTAGTATGCTTTTGATTGGAGTAGGACTTAATATGCTTGACTTAACCAAACTAAAGTTGGCAAACTTTCTACCGGCAGTCTTTATGCCAATTGTGTTCCAAGTAGTGATGATGTTGATTAAATAAGATGCTAATCTAAATTGCTCTTCAAGACTTGTAATGACAGATTAAAGGTGTCCTTTAGGCTTGATATCAAGATATGTTCAAAAAATAGCGTATAAAAACAAATAGGTCCCTTAGGGACCTATTAATCTAAATTGACTCTATTTTTTAAGTAGTTTGCGTTTACAAACCATCCAACAGTGATGATGATGCATGATGTAATGGCTTGAGCGGCGATGATGTAATAAAGTAAGTGGTTAAATGCCTTAATGTCTTGAATATGATGCGTATTTGTAAACAATGCAAAGAAATTACTTTTTGTTTCAAATGATAAGTAAAATAAATATAAAACAAATGCAATCACAAGTGCACTGACCAATTGATGAATCAAATAAGTTGCTAGGGCAGTAATAATTGTTGTAGTGGTTTTGTTTTTTGTTGTGCTTTGTCCAATGCTAACGATTGCAAAAAATGATAAAATGACGTCTAGTGATGCAATAAACAGTGAGACAACAATCCACATCATGACGATGTTCATGCCAAATGATGCTATCAGTGCATCAATAATAGCGGTTAGGTCTAACACCAATGTAAGACTTAAAGCAGCGATTATGAAAGTTGTCATGTTTGCTAGATAAGCCGTGATTACTTTTGAAAACAAAATGGTGGTTGTTGAAACTGGGATTGTCAGTGTCAAATAACCTTCATCTTTAAAGGTATTTTTATAAAAATAGTAGATAGGAAGTGCCATACCTGCAACTATTGAGACGATAAGCATTAAAACATACATGACGCTTAGAATTGGGATGATAAAACGAGCAAACAAATTGGTCTTAATTAGTAAGAATAGATATAGAATAAAGCTTGTTAAAAACAAAGATACATAGAGTAGGCCAAGTCTTGAAAAGACATATCGAAGGTCATGCTTTAGAAGTTTTCTAATCATCTGAATACCTCCCTGAAAATTTGATCAATTGATTTTTGATGTTCATCACGTAGTGCGTCAGCATTTTGTTGACATATAATTTTACCATTTTGAATGAAAATAACATCATCTAAAATATGTTCAATATCTTGAATTAAATGTGTAGAGATAAGTAAAGTTGCATCATCACTTAAATGACTCAAAATGGTATTTAGAATTTGATCTCGACTTGCTGGGTCAACCCCACCAATTGGTTCATCTAAAATATATAATGTAGCTTTCCTTGACATGGTTAATGCAAGTTGAACTTTTTCCCTTGTACCTTTTGATAAAGCTTTGAATGATTTATTGGTATCTATCTTCCATGTCTCAATTAGTTGATAGGCTTGTTGGGCATCAAAATCAGAGTAGAAATCACTAAAATACTGAATGGCTTGTTTTACTTTCATACTAGGGTTAAAGTAAGAACGCTCAGGGAGATAAGAAATCAGCGCTTTAGAGCTTGTCTGAAGTGGTTGGCCTTGCAGCAATATGCGCCCATAATCTAAAGTCAAAAGTTGATTGATACATTTGATTAACGTTGTTTTACCACTGCCATTTGAACCTAGTAATCCAACGATTTTACCCGATGTTAATGTTATTGAAACATCGTCCAATGCCTTAAAAGCACCATAACGTTTAGAGACATTTTGAACCTCTAATAAATTCATTTAAGTTCCCCCTTAATTTCCGAAATAAAGGCATCCAACTCTTCATTGGAATAACCTAATTGATGCATATAACCTAAAAAGTCAATGTAAGCTTCTTTACCAAGCTTTGTTCTTAATGATTTGATTAAAATCTCATCTTCAGTGACAAAGCGACCTGTCGTTCGTTTTGTGACTACGATGTTTAGTGCTTCAAGTTCAACAAAAGCACGTTGCATGGTGTTGGGGTTAACACCCATATCAATTGCTAATTCTCTTACAGTAGGGAGCTTTGAGCCGGACTTAAAAGCACCAGATATGATTTTAAGGATTAATTGATCCATTATTTGTAAGTAAATGGACTTCGTGTTGTCAAATGGTTGCCAAGACATAGTACCCCTCCTTGTATTATTATATTAATACAATAGTAAAATCTTGTCAACCCATCTTAACAAGTAACTTGATATATGGTATAATGTTGAGTGTTGGAGATAGGGCATTTGAAAGTGTATATCACTTGCAATTCATACTAAATGTTAGTAAGATGAAAAAAATGTCAAAAGATAGTGAAGGTGATGAAATGAAATTTGCTTTAGGTATCGATGTTGGATCAACAACCATCAAAATGGTTGTCGTGAATGAACAAGGAGACATGATATATGACCAATATACACGTCATCATGCCAATGTTCAAGGTACGCTAGTGAAGATGATGCAGGATGTGATTGCTTCAAGCCACCTTGATGCCATGCCAGTTGTGATGACAGGTTCAGGTGGACTTGCTTATGCTAAGCATTTATCGATTCCGTTTGTACAAGAAGTAATTGCGTGTTCTCATGCCGTAGAGACGCTTATTCCTCAAACTGATGTTGCAATAGAGCTCGGGGGTGAGGATGCTAAAATAACTTACTTTACCAATGGCTTAGATCAACGAATGAATGGTACGTGCGCGGGTGGCACTGGGGCCTTTATTGATCAAATGGCAGCGCTGCTTCAAACAGATGCAATGGGTTTAAATGAACTTGCTAAGGATTATCAAGTGATTTATCCAATTGCTGCACGTTGTGGTGTTTTTGCTAAAACTGATATTCAACCTTTAATAAATGAAGGTGCTTCAAAAGCTGACTTAGCTGCTAGTATTTTTCAAGCAGTTGTCAATCAAACAATTGGTGGTTTGGCTTGGGGCCGACCAATTAAAGGAAAAGTGGCATTACTTGGGGGTCCTTTGTCTTTCTTAACCAGTTTACAAGATCGCTTTATTGATACGTTAGGGTTGGACCAAGAAAGCTGTATTTTGCCACCAAATGCTCAATACTTTGTTGCACTTGGTTGTGCGCTTCAAGCACTTGTTCATGACTCACTTGATTTAAGGCTATTAGCCAAAGGATTAGAAGAGGCTAATTTGGTTGATTTACATGAACAACCACCACTTAAACCATTGTTTGAATCAAATGAGGCTTACGATGAATTTAAAGCACGATATCAAACATATGAAGTTGAAAAAGCACCATTAGAGACACATGTTGGGCCTATTTATTTAGGTATTGATGCAGGTTCAACCACAACTAAAATGGTGTTAATGGATAATCAGTATCGTTTACTTGATTCTTTCTATCAATCAAATCAAGGTGATCCTTTGTCACTTTGTGTTTCTTTATTAAAACAAATCTATGAAAAACTACCTAAAGATGCTTACATTGCATCAAGTGGTATTACGGGATATGGAGAAGGATTTATCCAAAAAGTCCTTAAAGTAGACATAGGTGAAGTTGAAACCATTGCTCATTATAAAGCTGCTAATCATTTTTTACCTGGTGTTGAGTTTATCTTAGATATTGGTGGACAAGATATGAAAGCCATTAAAATAAAAGATGGTGTTATTCAAAATATTTTATTAAATGAAGCATGTAGCTCAGGTTGTGGTTCATTTATTGAATCATTTGCAACATCATTAAAAGTAGATTTGCCTTCATTTATTGATCAAGCCATTCAATCAACACATCCTGTTGATTTAGGGTCTCGTTGTACAGTGTTTATGAACTCAAAAGTCAAACAGGCCCAAAAGGAAGGTTCAAGTGTTGGTGATATATTTGCAGGTCTTTCATATGCTGTGATTAAAAATGCTTTATTTAAAGTTATTAAAATGAAAAGCCAAGATGAAATTGGTGATAAAGTGGTCGTTCAAGGTGGTACCTTCTACAATGATGCAGTTTTAAGAAGCTTTGAAATTGTTTCGGGTATTAAACCAGTACGCCCTGATATTGCAGGGTTAATGGGCGCTTATGGGGCTGCTATGTTGGCACTTGAAAAAGCGCCCGAAGTGAGTACGCTTTTAAGCCTCGATGAATTGGATTTTTCTTCGGTTAAGCATTTTGATCATTGTAATAAATGTATGAATCGTTGTTTATTAACAATTACTGAGTTATCTGATGGTAGAACGCATATTTCAGGGAATCGTTGTGAACGTGGACTTGGTATGGAGTTAAGCCCATCACGTATGCCTAATTTATATCAAATCAAATACCAACGTATGTTTGATCGACCTGTTTTAAGACATGCTAGACGAGGTAAAATAGGATTACTAAGAACACTTAACATGTATGATAATTATCCGTTTTGGCATGCGTTTTTTACAAAATTAGAGTTTGAGGTTGTTTTATCAAGAAGATCTTCAAAGGCTTTGTATGAAAAAGGGATGGCTACTATTCCATCTGAGAGTGTTTGTTATCCAGCTAAGTTAGCACATGGACATATGGTTGATTTAGTTGAAAGAAAAATTGATACAATTTTTTATCCAAGTATTGTTTTTGAAAGAAAAGAAACAGATAGCGCTAATAATCATTATAATTGTCCGATTGTGACATCTTATCCTGAAGTGCTAAAAAACAATGTTGATTTAAAAGGAAGTACATTGATTAATCCATTCTTAAACTTTAATGATTCAAAAGCGATGTTTAAACAACTAAGTGTTGCCCTTGCATCTTATAACCTATCATCAAAAGAACTTAAAGAAGCACTGAATGCAGGGTATGAAGCGCTTGATCAATTCCAATATGATATGCAAAAAGAGGCGCTTGCAATCATGGAACAACTTGAACAAACTGGTAAACAAGGGATTGTACTTGCAGGTAGACCTTATCATTTAGATAATGAGATTCATCATGGCATTGATCAATTGATTGTGGAACAAGGGTTTGCAGTGTTGACAGAAGATGCTGTTGCAGGTTTATCAACGATTGAAAATCCATTACGCGTGGTGGATCAATGGACATATCATGGGCGCTTATATCGAGCAGCCAACTATGTTGCGAGTCATCCCAATCTTGAACTTGTGCAACTGACTTCATTTGGTTGTGGCTTAGATGCTGTGACAACAGAAGAAGTAATGGAAATACTTGAACGTCATCATAAAGTACATACATTGCTAAAAATTGATGAAGTAAGTAATTTAGGTGCTATTAAAATTAGAATTCGTTCCCTTAAAGCAGCTTTAGAAGAACGCGTTGATTTACCAAAGAAACCACCTGTTGCTTATCAATCATGGCATTTACCATTTACCAAAGAGATGAAAAAAACACATACAATATTAGCACCTCAAATGTCACCAATTCATTTTCAATTCTTTGAGTCGGCATTTGCTGGAGAAGGGTATAACCTTGTTGTGCTTGATTCAATGACAAGTCATGGTATGGATCAAGGCTTGAAATTTGTTAATAATGATGCATGTTATCCAAGTATTATTGTCATTGGTCAACTTTTAGAAGCCATTCAATCAGGTGCTTATGACACAAATCATTTATCTGTTTTAATTAGCCAAACAGGTGGAGGTTGTCGTGCAACCAACTATATTGCGTTTTTAAGAAAGGCATTAAAAGATGCAGGCTATGGTCATATCCCAGTCATTTCTCTTAATGCATTGGGGTTGGAAAAGAATCCAGGCTTTAGTTTAAGTGTTAAAGTTATTCGTAAGTTATTAATGGGGATTGTTTATGGGGATTTATTGATGCGTGTCCTTTATCGTACACGTCCTTATGAGGCCGTAGAAGGCAGTGCTAACGTACTTTATGATAGTTTCTTAGATCGAATCAATGAGAACGTTAAAAACGGCTCTATGAAGCAATTTAAAGCATTAACTAAAGAGATTGTTATCGCTTTTGATCATTTGCCATTAAATGATACCAAAAAACCAAGAGTTGGGGTTGTTGGTGAAATACTTGTTAAGTTTCATCCTGATGCAAACAATGATTTAGTAGATACATTAGAACAACTTGGTGCTGAGGCAGTGATGCCAGATTTACTTGGATTTTTCTTGTACTCAGCGTTCAATAATAATTTCAAGTATGAATACTTAGGTGGTAAGTTTTTAACCAAAACATTTAGTAATGTAATTATTTGGTATATTGAACAATTCAAAAAAGCAGTTGATGAAGCATTAGAAGAGAGTCAACGTTTTGAAGCACCTTGGAGTATTCAAAAAATGGCTGAAAAAGCACAACCATTATTATCAATTGGTAATCAAACAGGAGAAGGTTGGTTTTTAACAGCAGAAATGATTGAACTAGCAGAAACAGATGTACCAAACATTCTTTGTTTACAACCATTTGCTTGTTTACCAAACCATGTTGTTGGAAAAGGGATGAATCAAGTCATGAAAAATCATTATCCGCATGTTAACCTAGCAATGATTGATTATGATCCAGGTGCGAGTGAATCAAATCAATTAAACCGTATCCAATTAATGCTGCAAACAGCGGTAAAACAAATGAAAGCATAGAGTAGAGAGTAGATGACTACTCTTTTTCTTTAAAGTGATTACATTGACACTCATAGACTAAGGTGTTACAATGAAGCAAATAGGGGGGATACAATGAAAAAGTTCATTGAACAATTTGTATTGGTAACCATTGCCATCTTTTTAATTGGTGTTGCAGTTAATATGTTTCTTGGTCCTCACCAAATTGCTGCAGGTGGGGTTAGTGGCATCGGTCTTTTAGCTGAAAAAGCATTTAATATTGATCGAGCAACTGTTGTGTTTGTCTTAAACACGATTCTTCTTGTATTTGCATTTATCTTTTTAGGAAAAAAAGTATTCTTAAGAACAGTAATTGGAAGCAATATGTTACCACTAGCATTAGCTGTTATACCTGAAATCAAACTAACAGATGATCCTTTAGTATCCGTGATATTTGGAAGTGTTATCTTTGCTATTGGTGTTGTGTTGTTGTATCAAAATGATGCATCTAGTGGAGGCACAACCATCCCACCACTAATCTTTAAAAAATACTTTAATTTAAGCCCATCACTAGGATTGTTATTTACAGATGCAGTGATTGTTGTGTTTAACATCTTCGTGTTTGACTTCAATTCATTTTTGTTTGCCATTATATCAATCGTCATCACATCAATGGTCATGTCTTATGTTGAAACAGGCATTGATCGTAAAAAAGCCATTACCATTATTAGTGATGAAAGCGAAGCCATTGCAAATGCTATTATGCAAGAAGTACAACGTGGTGTTACGAGTTTAAAGGTACGTGGAGAGTTCACTAAAAAAGAAAACGATATGTTGTTTGTTGTCATTAATCGACAAGATTATCGATTGTTAAAACAAATAGTTGATCGTTATGATAAACAAGCATTTGTGGTTGTGTCTCATGTTGCAGACGTTCATGGATTAGGGTTTACTTACCATTCAATAGAGTAAAAGCAAGGGGTTAAACCCTTGCTTTACCTGTTATTTGGTCAATACTTATTTGATAGAATGATGTTTGATCAATCATCTTTTGAATGTATGCATGACCTTCTTTAATAAATTCAGGTGAGAATCGTTGAATAAACATATTGGCAATCTTTTCAGGTTGATCAACTTTGCTTACATGGCCAAAGATTATGACACTCTCATATGCAGTTGCAAACTGACTTGGAAGTGTTTTGTTTTGTCCAACAATAGTAAAGCATACTTTATTATGATGGTTGATATTCTTTAGCTTATGACCAACATCTTTAGCACAGTGAAAGTAAATAAATTGTCTAGTGAATACATAGTTGACAGGTACCCCATATGGGAACCCATCTTCACCAACTGTTGAAAGTATGCCATAAGTTTGAAGACATAGAATATGTTCAATTTGTTCTTCATTTAATTGGCGATCTAAACGACGCATTTTTTGTTTCATGTAACGCTCCTTTACTAAGCTATTATACATGAAAAACAAAAACAAAACAATAAAAACACTTATTCTACCATAATTACATTGAAATTAAAGTAAATAATGATTAATTTGATGTTACCTTATATAAAATCATTAGCAAATTCGTGCTATTTGGAAGTATTTTTTTTGTATTTTTGATAAACGATATTCAATTTTTTATCCCAAATGGTTTGTTTCTTTTTAAACAAAATCAAGATAATGAGATAAAAGTGTAATAACCAAGTGGCAAAGG
>CAZWEF010000060.1:0-1598 GCA_964632125.1 uncultured Erysipelotrichales bacterium | reverse complement strand
TACATAATAAATCACCCCTAGAGCAACAAATGTTACGAACATGACAATGAGTTTAAAAAGAAAATAATCAAGGATGATGCTTAAATACTGAGGTAGCATAGAGGCAGGTTGGCCAAGAACGGCTTTTATATTTTCTTCTTCTTTTTGCTTGTTGATTGATAAGAAAGCAAAGAGGGGTGCTATCGCATAGCCAATGAGGGCACCAGATGTATTAACGATTAAATCGTTGACATCAAATAATCGATAGGGAACAGGATAAATGAAATACAATCCAGTGAGTTGTGTTGTTTCTAAGAAGAGTGAAAAAAGGAAAGCATAGAGGAAAACACGTTTAAAAGAAAGGCGAAAGAAGTTTCTTAAATAGATACCAAGAGGAATTAACATCAATAAATTAAAGACTGTTACATACAAACTTGAACTTGTAATAAATTGTTTAAATGGTAGTTGCATAAAACTATTGAATATTTCAATGATGAATGTAAACGGTATGAGTTGCATATGATCTAGTGGGTTATAGGCAAAGCGAATACCACTTGTAATTTCAGGTAAAGGCAGTGCGGTTAGTAGAAAAACAGTTTGAAGATAAAAGACAAAACTAAAGATAATCAAAGCTTTTTTTAGATTAAAAAAACCATAACGGCGATACTCAACTAGAGCAATTGGAAATGTAATCATAAAAGAAACATAGGTAAAAACCAAAAGCGAGATTTTAATGGTATCAAGATAAACAAACATAAAGCGCCTCCTAACAATGGGGTACGGATTTATAAAAATGGATAACCGTATGTTAAGACTATAACAAATAATTAAATAAAGCGTCAAGTATTTGCTTACTTATCAAAAAAGTAGGCATACTTATATTGTGAGGCATTAAATAACATGTTACAATCATAATAAGTCAAAAATAAAAAGGAGATTACAATGAAATATCGTTTATCGCATGAAAGCTCATTTCCATTAATCTATGTTGATTTAAAGCAAAATGAAGCCATTCGTTTAGAAAGAGGCGCAATGGTTTATCACAATGGTAAAGTAAAAATAGAAGGTAATATGAACAGTAACGGAACAGGAGGGCTAGGAGGTGCATTAAAGGCACTAGGGCGTTCAATCACAAGTGGAGAGAGTTTCTTTATCACAACCGCAACAGGGTTAGAACCAGAAGCCTTAATTGCCCTTGCACCATCTCGCATTGGACAGGTAAGGGAGATTGTTATTGGACCAAATAATCATTGGCGACTCAATGATGGTGCTTTTGTTGCTTGTGATTACAGTGTTTCATATGAAATGAAACGACAATCACTTGGGAAAGCCCTTCTAGCTGGTACTGGCGGTTTGTTTGTTATGGAAACCAGTGGAGAAGGACAAATGATTGTTGCAGGATATGGTGATATATTAGAAGTTGAACTAGATGGTAGCCATCCTTTTGTCATTGATAACTTTCATGTTGTTGCATGGCAATCAAGCCTAAATTATCAAATTAAAATAGCTTCTGGTGTATTTGGCTTTAAGAGTGGTGAAGGTGTTGTGAATGAGTTTACAGGCGTTGGTAAAGTACTTATTCAAACTCGAAACATCTCTGAACTCGCTAGAGAAATCAT
>CAZWEF010000059.1:0-10594 GCA_964632125.1 uncultured Erysipelotrichales bacterium | reverse complement strand
TAGTGGCAATGTTACAATGGTGATCATTGGAGCCATTGCAATATAAAGTAGGGGGATTGCAAAGATTGCTGAAATGATGAACTTGTACTTAAGTAGACGAATGGCTTTATCTTTTTTAGCTTTATCTTCATCTGTTGTGTTTTTAGCAACGGCGATTGGTTCTAAATCATATCCTGCTTTTTTAACAACGCGCTTAAAGTCATCAAAGCTAACTTGACGTTCATCAAAATCAACGCTTAATCGTTCGGTAGCAAAATTAACAGATGCACTTTTAACACCATCTAACTTACCCACAACTTTTTCAACTTTAGTCGCACATGCTGCACACGTCATGCCAATCACTTTAAATGTTCTAGGATCAACACCAGTCTCCAATGCTTTAGCACCATAACCTGCTTTTTCTACTTTTTTAATAATGTTTTGGCTATTTGTTTGATTCGCATCATATGTTACAGTCATCTTTTCAGTTGTTAGGTTAACAGATACGGATTGAACACCTTCTTCTTTCCCAACAACTTTTTCAATTTTAGCAACACATGAAGCACATGTCATGCCTTGTATATCATATGTTTCTTTATTCATGATTTATGCCTCCTTACTTAGCAATTTTATCCATAATGGTAATAATCTCTTGAATCTTTTGTTCTTTGTCATCTTGATCACCCAAAGCATCTTGAACACAACTTTGTAAATGTGCATTTAATATGTCTTTATTAAGTTTATGTAAAATCGCTTGAGTAGCAAGTAATTGATTTGAAATGTCGATACAATAACGATCTTCCTCAACCATCTTAATCAACCCATCAAGTTGACCACGTGCTGTTTTTAAAAGTCTTAATGTTTTCGTTTGATCTGCTTTCATGTCGGCCTCCTTTACCTACACCCTAGTGGGGGTGTGTCTATAATGTAACATACGCCTGTAACAATGTCAACAACTTTAATTAAATTTTTTTTAAATAAGAAGCATCTTTAAAAATAAAACCCAAAAAGGTATAATAAAAACAAGAAAGAAGGATAACATGAAACAACTAAAAATAGAATTTTTCCATGACACCATTTGTAGCTTTTGCTTCCCAATGGCATATACGATGAGACAACTTAGTGTTGCCTTACCACAAGTAGAGATCATTCATCGCAGTTTTGCATTAGCACCAACAAGTAACGATCTAGATAGAATGTTTGGTAGTCATAAACAAGCTAAACAAGAAATCATGCATCACTGGGCAAGAGCCAATCAACTTGATCCATTACATCGTTTTAATATAGAAGGGATGCAACAAACATCGTTTCTCTTTCCTATATCTATGCCTGCGCTATATGCGTGTAAAGCAATGCAATTAAAACATGGTGAAGAAGCATATTTTGATTTGTTTGATCAACTCCAACATGCATTATTTGTCGACAACAAAGATATTTCAAATCCTGATGTGATTATGAAGGTTGCTAGTGCACTACCTTATGAAAGTAATCAAATCATGATGAACAGTGATCAAGTGAAACAATTGGTTCAACAAGATATTGAAAAAGCAATGTCTTATGGCATCCATGGGGTTCCAGCTTTACTCATCAATGAAACATATGTTTTACAAGGATATCAATCTTTACCACAATTGCTTAACGCATTGACATCATTAAATATAGATGAAGTAGGAGAATCATGTGACATAGAAGGCTGCTAAGATAGGAGGGAACATTGAATTCAAGTAAAGTGTTTTTTCGAAGAATGATTAAAGGGTGCCAATTACCATCGAACGAATAACTGCTGTAGCGCAACTATTTCAACCATATTGTTATACAAATGGCTGGCATGTCTTGCAAAAAAATAAACCAACGAAGAAACAAAAGTCATCGATGCTTGAATGTCGATGCTTAACACTTTATAATGTTATAGAGAGGTGACTATATGAAATTATTTAAACGCATTATTACAGGACTTTTGATTGTGGTTTTACTAGCAGTAGGGGGCTTCTTTATTTATGCCAGTCAGTATTATCATGAATCAAATGAAGTCATAGAAGAAGTTGAATCATTCCCTAAAAAAGAAACGATTAACAACATGACCATTTTTTATCCAGATGAAATCAATGATCGTCATTCAGCTATTTTATTTTACCCAGGAGGTAAGGTTGCAGCAATGGCTTATGCACCTTTGATGATGTCTTTTGCTAAACAAGGTTATACAGTCGTGTTGTTTGAAATGCCTTTTAATCTTGCGGTATTTGAAATTAATACAGCCAGTCAAGCATTTGATTATCTAGAAGGCATTGATCATTGGTATATGATGGGTCATTCACTCGGTGGGGCAATGGCCAGTACTTTTGCTAAGAGTCATGATCAAATTGAAGGACTTATTCTATTAGGTGCTTATCCAATAGGAACACCAACTGTTCCAACTTTAATCATTTATGGTGAACATGATGGTGTCATTAATCGTAAAAAACTCGAAGCATTTGAACCTAGAATCATGATACCAGGTGGGAACCACGCTTATTTTGGCAATTATGGACCACAAAAAGGCGATGGTGTTGCAACCATCACACCAGAAAAACAACAAGAAGAAACAGTGTATATTGTGGATGGATTTATTTATGATCTTAATCCTAGACCAGTAAAATAATGAATCGTCTATTTGAGATTATTCTATATCTTCATGACCATCAAAAAGTCACATCAAACCAGTTAGCAGAACACTTTGAAGTGTCTAAAAGAACCATTCTTCGTGATTTAGATAAGTTGTTAGTGGCAGGTATTCCAGTAGAAACAGCCCAAGGTTATCAAGGAGGTATTAGTATTGATCCTTCTTATCAATTATCTTTTTCATTCATGGATGCAAAAGAAAAAGATGCTCTTGTCGCTGGTCTTCAAGCACTTGATAGTGTTAGTGCAAAATCAATGACACCATTTGTGATGAAAAAACTTTTTCAAGATGCTACCTATCAACCACCTTTAATTGACATAGATTTGGCTTCATGGCAAGGCACGAGTTTGATTAATAAAATAGAATTAATAAAGGGATGTATTAACCAACAATGCAAGTTGACTTTTATGTATTATGCACCAAATAAAGCATCTAAAAAAGTTGTATCTCCCTACCAACTTGTATTTTATTGGGGAAACTGGTATTTACGTGCTATTTGTGATGAAGCTGATGACTTTCGTCTTTATAAGCTTAATCGTATGGTTGAACCAACATTGGTCAATGAACAAGCTATTAGAAGGGTGTATCATCATCAACCATTCAATGTCACAGAAGATGCTAAGCTTTTAGTTGCTAAGTTTGATGCTTCTTTAAAAGCTGCTTTAATTGATGATTATGGTATTGATTCTTTCACTGAAGAGGATGGATATCTTCTGTTTAAACAAACATATGTGACTGAATCACATATGCTATCATGGTTGTTAGGGTTTGGTAACCTAGTTAAAGTGTTAGAACCTTTATCACTAAGAAATAAAATCAAAGAATTGATTGAGCGTATGCAATCAATTTATCAAAATGAAAGTGAGTGACTTCATGTTGTTTTATTATGCTTATTTCTTGATTTATGCTTTTCTAGGTTGGTGTATGGAATCAAGTCTATACACTTACAAAAAACATCATTTTGTTAATCGAGGCTTTTTAAATGGACCACTATGTCCTGTTTATGGGGTTGGTATGGTCATCATTATTTTCTTTCTTCAACCTTTTCAAAATAATTTATTGGTCTTATTTGGTCTAGGCTTACTAGTAGCGAGTATGCTTGAATACCTTACAGGTTTTGTACTTGAATCATTGTTTCATGCTAGATGGTGGGACTATTCACAAAAAAAGTTTAATCTCAATGGTTACATATGCCTTCAAAATTCATTGGCATGGGGTGTTTTATGTGTCATGATGATGCATTTTGTTCAACCTGTGATTCATCGTTTTGTTGCTGCTATTCCACAATCTATTTTCTATTCACTGGTTGCAATAACATTGATTTTACTTATCATTGATTTAACTTTTACCATCATTCATTTGGTTCATTTCAATATATTGCTTCACCAAGTTAATCAGCTTAAAAATCAAGTGACAACTAAAATAGAGCAATCAAAGCCTTTGAATGAATTGCATCAAGCATTACTTAACAACTCGATTGAACTTAAAACGTATATTGAGCATGTGGTTGATTTAAAAGAACATGTCAGTCAGGCTTCTAATATGATTAAAACACTTCAATCTGCTCAGCTGAAACGCATGGTGAATACCTATCTTTTAACTTCAAAAAACAAATTAAATCAAGAAACATTGGAACACATCAAACACAGTTTAACAAATAAATAAGGTGACATGCAGATGTCACCTTATTTATGTTATGATGTCATTAAGGAGGGAATAGGATGTACGATGAATTAATGAAATATGGTAAAACAAAAAAAGGTGCTGATGTTTATTATCGTCCTGATTGGGATTGTATTTATTTTTCACTAGATGGTAAATGCTTTGGGTTGATGACACCATCTTATATCACATTAAAAGGAGACCCTCATGAAAACATGAGACTTAGGGAACTTTATCAAGATGTAACACCTGGTTATTACAGTAATAAAGTGCATTGGAACACCATTGATTTAAAGACAAAGGTCATCACACTTGAACAATTAAAAGAAATGATGGATGTTTCTTATCAACTTGTGTTCAATAAATTAACTAAAAAGCAACAACATGTCATACAAAATGCAAATTAAAGGATGGAAACTATGATGAAAAAAGAATAGATTTATGAACGAACGATTTGGGTTAATTCAACCATTGACCATGTATGGGACGTGTTGACAAACCCTAACTACACAAAACAATACATGTTCAATTGTATGGTTAATTCAGATTGGATAGAAGGTCACTCGATTACATGGAAAGGAAATTATTTGGGTTACGAAGCTTATCAAAAAGGGGCTGTACTGATATGTCAACCTAAAGCGTTGATTAAGTATTCAACCTTTGATCCTCATTTTGGTTATGAAGATAAAGCAGTCAATTATGTTCATGTTACCTATGTACTAAAACAAAAAGATCATGGTGTTGACATAACGTTTATATCAGATAATTTTGGTGATGATCAAAAACGATATGAAGATACGAAAAATGGTTGGGATACCATTGTGATTCCAGCTTTTATGAAAGTCTTTGAATCATAGTAAAAAAGGAAAACCGATATGAGTCAAACATTAGAAGTAGTGACATTTTTGTCAATGAATGGAAGAGCAAAAGAAGCTGTTGCATTTTATGAGAAGTATTTTCATGCCAAACGATTGTTGTATGTGACCTATGAGATGATGGCCAAAAGAGATCAAAGCATTGTGCTCACATCTAAGAATAGAGAGTATGTATCTCACAGTGTTTTACAAATTGGCAAAACCAAGTTAATGATTGCTGAGGATGGCATGAATCCTGATGATACTTATCTACAAGGAAATCACGCATCTCTTTGTGTTCAAAGTGCAGATCAAGCAGAAATTGAGGGTTTCTATGCTTCATTAATTCAAGATCCTCGAGTAAAAATCATTGTGCCATTATCAAAGAATGTCTTTAGTGAAGCTTATGGTATTATCGAAGATCCATTTGGTTTGTGTATTCAATTGATGTATGATAATCGATTGATAGCACAGTAAGTCTCTTAGAGACTTTTTTAAAAAAAAGAATCGTTAATCTTCACGATTCTCTAAATCACCCATTAATTGTTTAAGTTGATTTTTACCTACATTTATTGGACGAATAACCAGTTGACGTGATACTGAGCCACGACTTGCAGGTTGAACTGAATAAACATCAATTAATCCATTTGGTTCGCCAAACTCATCTAAATATAAATTCATTTCAGTCCATCTTCGATTGACTGTCGCACCAACAAATTCTTTAAAGTAGCTTAGATCACCTTGTTCAAGTGCTTGCACCAATTGAGGTGCTTTCATGGTATGCTTACTTAGTGGTTGAAAGACAATGTTGTATCGTCTTTTTTTCATCCATTGATTGTTCTCAAAATCAAATGGGGCAGTATAAGCACTTGGCACAAATGTCACGATAAGTGTCACAAGAATTGGATAAACGATTAATGCAAGCGCAAATATGATGGTTGTATCGCTACCTGAAATGAATATCTTAAACATGTCTACAATAAAAGGCAAAGTCATCCACGGGTTGATTAGACCTTGAAAGAACCCCTCAATATAGTTCATTGGCTCGTGCATAATTAATTCAAACACACTGTAGCTTTGACTATGGTTTAACACTGCCCATGCATAACCAACAATGTAAGCATAGCCAAGTAACACACCAATCATTAAAAACACTAATTTGATTTTGTGGGTTGCAGTTACCTTTAATTTTTTAATCAAAAAATTAAGCCATACGCCTGCTATGATGGCATAACCAAAAACAGCGATCCAGTCAATGACCCAAGAGTCAAATCCTATGGCCATGGTTGAAACAATCAATGCCAATGGTATCATCAAGAGTAAACTGAATAAAACTATAAGTATGATGCCTTTACCATTACTTTTTGTTTGATGCTGATAATAAATCTCATTCATATATCGTTCTCCTTTAAGTCTTGACTTTATGATAGCATAAAAGTTAGGATCCAACAATCTTTTCATTAAAACAAATCATATGTATGATGATTTTAATTTATATTGAATTGTGCTATGATGTGACTATAAGGAGGGTTAATCATGAGCCTATATGATATTGAAGTCAAAGATGTTAATCAAGAGATGATTCCCATGAGTCATTATCAAGGAAAGGTGTTACTGATTGTCAATACAGCGTCACATTGTGGTTTTACGCCTCAATATGAAGGGTTAAGCATGTTGTATGATACATTTCATGAACAAGGGTTTGAAGTTCTTGATTTTCCATGTAATCAGTTTGGGATGCAAGCACCTGAATCAAGTGAAGAATTGGTTGCTTTTTGTCAATTAAATTATCATACAAACTTTAAAACATTTGCGAAAATTGAAGTCAATGGAGATAATGCAAATCCTTTATTTGTTTATTTGAAAAATCATTCTAAAAGCTTTGTTGGAAAAAGTATTAAGTGGAATTTCACCAAGTTTTTAGTTGATCGTCAAGGCAATGTTATTAAACGATATGCTCCACAAACAAAACCTGAAGCCATTAAAAAAGACATCGAAGCTTTACTTTGATGTCTTTTGATAAATTGAGATGTTAACATCTATGGTCACATCATAAGATTGGGTTTGCGTAAGTGTCTCTCTTTTTTCTTTTGGCATGCGATAGTAATGGGGTGTCATCATGGCTAAATCAAGAAATGATGACGCATCAAGATGAAGCATAGAGTGAATGTTGATTGTTTCAAGATAGGTTAGAAAGTCTAAACGTTGAGCTTCCCATGTTTTTTGAAACACATCATTGTACATGAGCTTTTTCATTTCAATTAAATGTTCAGGTCCTGCTTGTACTAAGATAAAGAGCCCTTGGTCTTCTAACACACGGGCTATTTCTTTTTCTTGAAAGAAGCTAAACATACAAAGCGCCATGGATTGACTTTGACTAAGGATGGGTATATTGGTTGCATTGGCCACAAACCAATGAATTTGATTCTTGTATTTGGTTGCTTCTTGAATGGCTTCTTTTGAAATATCAAAAGCACTGATTGTTAAATGAGGTCGTTTTTTTTGAATGAATGAGGGGTAGTATCCTTCACCACAACCCACATCTAATAATGTTGAGGGTTGTTTGGCTTGGATGATGTTTAAAATCGTTTGAATGATGATATCATATGACCCTGTATTTAAAAATCGCTGACGTGCTTTGAGAGACTCAATTGCATCACCAGGATGATTACTTGGCTTTTGAGGGTTGAGTAAAAGGTTGACATAACCTTTTTTGGCTATATCAAAATGATGTTGATGACGACACACATACTGTGTTTCTTTTTTGATTAAAGGTTGTTGACATTTTGGACAAGCATAGAACATAAGATCACCTTTTTTTAGTATACAGGATTTATTCTTTGATTAAAAGCAAAAAAGAATTGAAAAACAGTTAAATTTTGTTTAGAATATAAAAAAGCGTAAAAAGGAGAAAGAAATGAAACAAATAACCATGGGTCTTACTTTTGATGATGTGTTACTGGTTCCTCAGTATTCAAATGTTGTACCATCAAAAGTCGATACAAAAACAAAACTAACTAAAAATATTGAACTTGGTATACCTATTTTATCTGCAGCAATGGATACAGTGACAGAGTCTATGATGGCCATTGCCATGGCACAACAAGGTGGTATTGGGATCATTCATAAAAATATGAGTATCGAACAACAAGCCTTTATGGTTGATTGTGTGAAGCGTTATGAAAGTGGGATGGTGACCAATCCGATTACAATCACAGCAAATGAAACAATCGAAAAGGTTCATTATTATCAAGAAGTGTATCACATATCAGGTCTACCTGTTGTGGATGAAGACAATCATTTGATCGGTATTATCACACATCGCGATATCAAGTATTTAGAGGATTTGACAATACTCGTACAAGATGCGATGACATCAAAAGACTTGATTACTGGAACGTCAAACATGTCACTTGAACAAGCTAAAGCCTTGATGATTAAGCATCGTATTGAGAAGCTCCCAATCATTAATGATCAAAAACAACTCGTTGGACTGGTTACATTGAAAGACATTGAGAACTTAGATATTTATCCAAGTGCTTGTAAAGATGATTTTGGTCGTCTACGTGTTGGTGCTGCAGTCGGGGTAAGCGATGAAACGATGCAACGTGTTGCTGCGTTGGTTAAAGCAGGGGTTGATGTTTTGGTAGTTGATAGTGCCCATGGTCACTCTCAAGGGATTATTGATACAGTAAAAAGTATCAAACAAGCTTATCCAAATCTTGATTTAATTGCAGGAAACATTGTTACAGCCAAAGCAGCACTTGATTTAGCCAAAGCAGGTGTTGACGCTGTTAAAGTCGGGATTGGCCCAGGTTCAATCTGTACGACAAGGGTAGTAGCAGGGGTAGGCATGCCTCAAGTCACCGCCATTGAAGTGGTTGCTGATGCATTGAAAGAAACGGATGTTTGTATCATTGCTGATGGTGGGATTAAATATTCAGGTGATTTAGCTAAAGCCATTGGCGCAGGCGCTCATTCAGTGATGTTAGGCTCTCTTTTAGCAGGTTGCGAGGAATCACCAGGAGAAGAAGTAATCTACAATGGTCGTCGCTTTAAAGTCTATGTTGGGATGGGTTCACTGGCTGCGATGCAACGTGGATCAAGTGATCGTTATTTTCAAAGCAAACAAAAAGAAATGAAAAAACTAGTACCCGAAGGCATCGAAGGACGCGTTCCTTTTACTGGTGAAGTCAAAGATGTTTTGTACCAACTTGTAGGTGGACTAAAGGCTGGTATGGGCTATTGTGGCACACCAACCATTGATTTACTAAGACAAGAGGCAGTCTTTATTCAAATCACAGCGTCAGGCTTAAAAGAGTCACATCCTCATGATGTTGAAATAACCAAAGAATCACCAAATTATCAAGGGCGTTAAAAAGTTGCGGATAAGCAGCTTTTTTATTTGGATGGCATTATATCATGGATAAATGTAATTCACAATCATGAATCGTTATAGAAATTTGTTAAAAATTTAAATGTTTCAATCGTCTTTTTGTGCTTATTGTTAACAGTATTGTCGAATTATCACATAAAGAGATTGACAACTTAATGTTATACTGCTACAATCTTATGGAGTCTTTGCTCAATCATGATAAAATATAGGGGGTTTATATGAAGAAAGTATTGATTGGATTTCTAGGTATTGCATTACTATTTACAGGGTGTAGCGCAGGTTCAAAAAAACCAACACAAAAAGATGTGATGAATTTTTTTGAAACTGTTTATACATCTGATGCATTAGAGGATACAAAGTTTTCAGCATTTAAGTTCAGTAATACATTCACTGAACAAACAGCGTATTCATTAACTGCTGAAGAAGGTATTGAAGATGAGGATGATTTTATTGAGTTAAAAAAATCATTCTTTAAAGAAATGTTTGATTCAGTTGAATATCATGTAGGTGAGATTGTAAAAGAAGATGATTACTATGTCGCAACTATGTATATTGCACCAGTTGATTTCTCTTATTATAACTTAGAGAATGTTTGGGGCGTTATGGGCATATATGAAGAACTTGTCGAAATCATTTACCCTGAATTGTCGGCAACTGAACGTTTTGATATCGTAACTGAACTTATGGATGATAAGAAAGCTGAACTGGTATTAAAAAGTGGAGAAGTAATAAATATAAGTGATTTGACATCTTTTTTAGCAATAGTTACGGTTATGGAGGATGTTATCTCGGATTCAGGTAATGTGATCTTGACTAATACAGCAACAGCAGATCGCAGCGATTTGTTTGTTCCAACTTTCTTTGAAGTACCTTTTGAATTTACAATTGAAAAAGGTGAGATTGTACCTCAACATTTTAATGGAGAGCCTGCTTCTAATGTGGAAGAAATGACAGAAGTAATTGCTGATACGAATCTTCATTTTGCCACTTCATCTCAAGTAACCGAAGAGCAAACAATCAATAGCCAAAACTTTATTGATGGTG
>CAZWEF010000058.1:0-10657 GCA_964632125.1 uncultured Erysipelotrichales bacterium | reverse complement strand
AATCTTTTATTTTAACTACTGTTGCACTTAAATTGTATATTCAAGATAAAAAAAGCTATCTTACGATAACTCATTCCCCTTTTTTCACTTCATGACAATGGCGACATCTAGGTTCATAACTCTCTGTAGAGCCAACCAAAATAACGTCACTATTAAATGCAGCTGGCACACCATTAATTAAGCGTTGTGAGCGTGTTGCAGGTGCACTACAAACTGCACAAATCGCACTTAATTTATCAACATATTCAGCTCTTGCCATCAACTCAGGCATCGGACCAAAAGCAATACCTTTAAAGTCAGTATCAAGTCCTACAACAATTACTCGCTTACCAAGATCTGCAAAGTAAGTAGCCACTTCAATAATTTCTTCATCTAAAAACTGTGCTTCATCTATGGCTATAACATCAATATCTGTAGTCACATGATCATAAATTTCTTTTGCAAATGAAATAGGAATACTTGGTACTGTTAATCCATTATGAGATGCAACACGATCTTTACTATATCGATCATCTATTTTTGCTTTAAACACCATGACATTCTTTTTTGCATACCCCAAAACTCTCACGCGTTTAATAAGTTCTTCCGTTTTTCCTGAAAACATACAGCCTGCAATGACTTCTATCCAACCTTCTCTAAACTGATGGTACATCTTCTTCACTCCCCACTTTTCTTTCTTCAATTAAACGAAACATGTTAATAGCATCTTCTTTTTTTGCGAATGCTTGAACATCTAACACTTCAATTTCTATTTCAACACGACCAAATCGTATTTCTAGGATATCCCCCACTTTAACTTGATAACTTGGTTTCACGATTTTCCCATTTGCTTTTACCCGACTTTTTTCACTTAATTCTTTAGACACAGCTCGACGTTTGATGATTCGTGATACTTTCAAATACTTATCAAGACGCATGGCTTCACCCACTTTCTAAACTATTGTAACATGTTCAAATGCCTTTGACTACCTCTAAAAGAAAAGACTTTTAACAATTAAAAAAATCAAAATAATAACAAGCACAATCAGCATTGAGTTCAAAAAAGTTGGTTTCTTACGACGTTCATTTAACTCCGATTTTGTCAACACATAATCAACATACTCAGATGCTTCATTTTGGATACCACCATACTTTGATTGATACCACTTAATAGCACCTTTTCTACCTGATTTAAAGTAATGATCCAATACCATTTGTTCATCATCTTCATATACACTCTTAATTTCACTTTTAGGCACCGTTAACATCAACGTTTCAACATGCTTTTTAGATTCACTAACGCTCACTCCCGTTGTGTCACAATAAAGTTTAATGGCCTCGACACGACGCCCTTCTTTGACCATTTCAATGAGTGTTCCCTTGATATCTTCTCCTTGTTTTAGGCGTTCTTGTATAAGCTCAAATTGTAGTGATTCAACTACTTTTTTTGCGTCTACTAAGTCGGCATTTGTTGCTTCTTTATATACTTTAATAGCCCCTATTTTACTTCCCTGTTTCAATAATTTTGTTAGTTCTTGTTTTAGTTGTTCATCCATTATACCACCACTCTCTTATTAATTTTAACGAATTTTCTTGATTTAATCAATCTTTTATTTCTTCTTATCTAGGACATGATATAATGGAGATGGAGGTGTGTAATGAGTCAAAAGTGTGCTTGGGCACTAAAGAGCCCAGAAGAGGAAGCATATCATGATCATGAGTGGGGTAGACCTTTACATGATGAACAAATGTTGTTTGAGATGTTAATGTTAGAGGGTATGCAAGCGGGCCTTAGTTGGTCAACAATTTTGCATAAAAGAGATGGTTATCGTGAAGCTTTTAAAGGATTTGATGCGAATCAATTGGTTTTGTATAATGACGTTGATGTTGAATTGTTGATGATGAATCCTAATATCATTCGCAATCGTTTAAAGATAAAAGCCATTATTTCAAATGCTAAAGCGTATTTGCTGCTTAAAGAAAAACACGGTTCTTTAAATGCGTTTATGTGGTCATTTGTTGATGGTAAGCCCATTGTTCATGGTTATCAGTCGTTGAGTGATGTGCCTGCTCAGGATGAGATGTCAATTGAAATTAGTAAGCAACTTAAGCGAATGGGGTTTAAATTTGTTGGACCAACAATTATTTATGCTTATATGCAAGCCATTGGCATCGTTAATGATCATTTGGTGTCTTGCCCTTGTTTTCATTCGTGCACAACATAATGTTGTGTTTTTTGTTTTACATACATGCCTATCATGATATAATGTTAGAAACTAAAAGGGGGTTTGACAATGAATTGGATTGATTTACATTGTGATGCATTGATGAAACTTGCACTGCATCCGGATTGGTCTTTTGAAGATGACGAGCGTTTAGATGTTAATGCTAAAAAACTTAGAGTTGGTGGTGTGCGCGCACAAGCCTTCGCCATTTTTGTTTTCCCTGATGAACCAGTTGAAAAGCAGTTTGAATTAGCCATGTTACAAGTTAATTGTTTCTATGAACGTGTGTTAAAAACACCTGGTATGAAGCATTTAAAAACGTGGGAAGATTTCTTTGTTGAAGATGATCAAATTGGTGCTTTTTTAACATTAGAGGGGGTTGGCCCTATTGGTAACGATTTAAAAAAATTAGATACTTTACTTGATGCTGGTGTTTTGTCAGTTGGGCTTACTTGGAATCCAGCTAATCTTGCGGCGGATGGCATTGGTGAACCTCGCAATGGTGGTTTAACTCAGTTTGGGTTTGAGATTGTGAAACGTTTGAATGAGCGTCGAATCTTATGTGATGTTTCTCATTTATCTCATCAAACTTTTTATGATGTTCTTGAGCATGCAACGTATGTGATTGCTTCCCATTCTAATTGTTTTGATATTTGTGATCATCCACGTAATTTAACAGATGACCAAATTAAATGTATGGTTAAAAAGAAGGCTCCAATTCACTTGGTATTTAACCCACCATTTGTTTCTAATAAGGAAGTTGTAACGTGTCTTGATTTAATACCACACATTCATCATCTCATCTCTTTAAATGCAGGTCATTTAATTGGTATGGGTTCTGATTTTGATGGCATTACCGAAAAGCTTGATCAGTTTACCGACTGGTCACAGGCATCCGTTTTAGAAGAAGCATTGGTTCAACATTTTGATGGGTCACTTATTTCAGGCATTCAAGCCAATCATTTTTTAGATTATATTAGGGGGTTACTATGAGCACATATGCATTCATTCAATATGGTATCACTTATGCTTATTTAGACATTCACACTGACTATGAAACAATTCGTGTTTGGGATAAAGAGACAGGTATTTTTAATGATGCATCACCTCTAACAGACGAATTGAAAACTTGGCTTGGTCTTGGTCGTTTAGATCGTTATCAAAGTATGCTTGAACGGATTCGTTATTTTGAAACTGCTCCTTATCCAAATGCTTTATTCGAAGTAAATGGTTGGACTTACGAACAAGTTGATGATCATCACTTTGGTGGTCGTCATGTCAAGTGGCCTCTTGATTTGTATTATGAAGATCATCAATTCAAAGGATTAGTTTTGCCACATGCTCAATGTACAACTTTCTTGATGGCGATAGATCACCATCATCCTGTTCTTTCAAAATGGCAACAAATTACGCCAAAATCACCTTATACACTTGGGTCATCTTGGGTTGAAACCATTGAAACAAGGGATCATGAACAATTATCTACGTGGATCATGCTCCCTAAGACAACAAAACCAGTATCAAGCATTTTAGTTCGCACACCTTATGGTAAGATGCAAGCAGGTATGTATTTTGAACAGTTTATTCAACATGGTTACGCTGTTGTCATACAAGATGTAAGAGGCCGTAGCGATTCATCTGGTTTGTATGTTTCTAAATTATACGATGCTCAAGATGGTGATGATACACTTAATTGGATTGCAGCTCAACCTTGGAGCAATCAACATGTAGGCATGGTAGGCGCTTCTTATCTTGGGTATGTTCAATGGGCTGCCGCAAGTACTGGTAACCCATATTTAAAAGCACTCGTTAGTATTGTGACTGCTGGTAGTGCCTTTGGTGATTTACCACGAAAAGGTGGCACTTATTCTTCAGGTGGTTTGGCTCTTGCTTTTGGTCTTGCATATCAACACTTTGATCCATCTAAACTCATTCGTGATGATTGGGATGAGTTATTAAAGATTCGTCCGATTCAAGCTATTTCTAAAGTAGGTATTGGTAGGTCTATCCATTATATTGATGAAGAACTTGAACATGAACATGATGATGTTTTTTGGCAAACCATGGATTTCACAAGAAAAAAAGAAGCAATCACAGTACCCGCTATGATTGTTTCAGGGTGGTTTGATGATAATCAAGCAGGTACTAGAGAAGCTATATCGCTCACACCTTATTTAAGTGATTACCGTATTGTTCTTGGTCCTTGGATGCACAAAGGTAACGCTAATCGGGATATTAATGGTATCCCTATGGGATCTCAATCGTTGATGTATGATTTAGACTTAGGGTATTTATTATGGTTCAAACGTTATTTAGACCTTCAGACTTTTGAATTTGATCATTTTTCAAAAGTACAATGCTTTATGCTTGGTCAAAATCGTTGGTTGAAGTCTCATTCATGGCCAATACAAACGACCAAAGTTCGTTATTACTTAGATCATCAGACGCTTACGAAGATGAAGCCTAAGCCATCATCTCAAAGTTTTATTTATGATCCAAGCAATCCTGCTCCTCATATTATTGATGTATCAGAAAATGAACTATCATTGCCAAACGATTATCAAGACGTTGCAAAACGTCCAGACGTTTTAAGTTTTCAATCATCACCTCTAGAAGAAGATTTGTCAATTCTCGGGACATTTTCTGTTCGCTTAGTTATTTCCTCAACGGCAGTGGATACAGATTTTGTGGTGAGAGTTATTGATGTCAGTCCTGAAGGAAGCTGGATACAAATGGCGGACGGCTTTTTAACTGCTAAATATCGCCATTCTTATGCATCACCTGAGTTATTAGTTCCGGGTGTTCAAGCAACACTTACAATTGAAACAAGTATGATTGGAAAAACATTGTCTAAAGGGCATTGTCTAGGTTTACTTGTAACATCAAGTGCTGATCATTATATTTTCCCACACAGCAACACATCAGAAGGGTTTAATACATCTCACTTTATCAAAGCTACCAATACCATTCACTTTGAAGATGCATATCTAGATGTCCCAGTCATAGAAAAATAGGTCCTATCAGGA
Organism: uncultured Erysipelotrichales bacterium; assembly: GCA_964632125.1. GTDB lineage: Bacteria > Bacillota_I > Bacilli_A > Erysipelotrichales > CAZWEF01 > CAZWEF01. The sequence goes on along the minus strand of CAZWEF010000058.1, from coordinate 5,427 downwards.
CCTATTTGTTTATTTTGCTATACATAACAATCATTTCAGACACCATTAATTGAATGGCCTCTGTTGTAAGTAGTTGATCTTCAGCATGCATCAAAATCAATGAAAAAGGTAAATCTTCACCTTGAGCTTCTTTTTGAAGTAAGCCTAAGTGATGATGATGAGCTTCCCCAAACATCTCTCTTCCTTCTTCAACTTTTTGATTCGCTTCATCAATTTTTCCTTCTCTAGCAAGTTCCAAAGCTTCCATGTAGCATGACTTAGCCATACCTACAGTAGAAATGATTTGGAATCCAGCCATTTGCATCTCTTCTTTTACATTAGACATATGACACCTACTATTTAGACGCTTCCATGGCAGCTAAAGCATCATTCAATACTTTTTCTCCATTAACTAGTCCATAGTCTCTCATATCAATAACGCGCACGATTTTATCTGGTAATGCTTGTGCGATTGATTTTTCTCTAAATTTAATTTGAGGTCCAAGTAAAACAATATCAGCTTCTTTTCCAAGAGTCGCTGCTTTACTTTCAGGGAATGCTTCAATATGAACATCCAGCCCTTTATCTCCCGCTGCTTTTTGCATTTTTGTTACCAATAAAGATGTTGACATACCTGCAGAACAAAATAAATAAATTTTCATAATTTCAGTCTCCTTTTGCTTAAATCCTATCTTAATTGTAAACGCTTATAATCATTTTGTCAACCTTCATTTAAGGAAACGATTTCATCACAGTTGACTATTTTTCTATCTGTTGAATAAGTGAACGTGTATGAACAATTTTTTCATAAACACCATCCATATCCTGCTTAACCATAGCAATATAAAGCATATTGATGGCTGCCAAACTCGCCATGGTTGAATTAATTGCAGCTAAACGAACATCTGTTTCACCAGTTGGTAATGCAATCACTGTATCACTGTTTTTAGCAATCAAACTTTTTTTATCACTGGTAATACAAATAACATGTACACCTTTTTGTTTCGCTATTAAAACAAGTTGATTTAAACTTTGCTTAGAACCACTATAGCTCACCACAATCAATACACTATGCTCATTTGCATGTGCAATTTGTGTTAGTAAAATATGAAGATCTTGGTGATAGTAACTCTCTTTATTGATACGTGTTAACTTATAATAAAGATCGTTTGCAACCAAACCTGAAGCTCCTAATCCAGTTAAATAAATACGATTGGCTGCCATCAGTTTTTTTGCTGTAACCAAAAACAATTCCGAACTATTAATTTGTTCCGTTGTATCCAAACTGTGTTTCATAGAAGCAATCATTTTTTTATTAACACTTTCAAGGGACTCCTCTTTGAGAAGCAATGAATGATATTGATCTTCTTCATGATCAATGTCTTTAACTAAATCAAGTTTTAAAGCAGGATACCCTTTATACCCAAGTGCTTTAGAAAAGCGAATAATCGCTGCTGGTGATGTTTGTGCTTTCGACGCTAGTTCTTGTGCAGATAAGTAAACAACGTCTTTGATGTTTTCTTTGATGTATAATGCAATGATCTGATCTGTTTTGGTAAGTGATGGATAATGACTTTGAATACGTAATAAACAACTCATTGGCTTGCCTCAATTAAGAGCACTGCGCCCATACATGGATCATGTTGAGGGGATGCAATGTCTTTGTTTAAATACGATTTTAGTGGTCCTAAAACAAATTCACCTGCTTTGAAAACACCACCAATATAAGAAACAGGTAATTGTTGATCAGTTTGATCCAATAATGATTGAATAAACATAGCATGTTGCTTTGCAGCATGAGCTAAAATTGATTGTGCAGCTGTACTTCCTCTACTTGCAGCAATACCAACATACTGACCCATTGACGCAACCAATGTGCGACTATTATTTGGGTTTTGATACATATGTTTAATGAGGTCCATCGGTTCATGTAAAAGTAATTCATCCATGATCACATCAAACAAAGCATCTTTTTGGATAAATCCTTCTGCCATGCGTGCAAAAGCACGAAGCCCTTCTTTACCAACATCGAAACCAGAACCACCATCATCAATTAAATAACCCCAACCACCTGCTCTAAGCCACTCACCTTTGTACCTTGCATAGGCAATAGACCCCGTACCAGCGATCATTACAACACCATCTTGTCCATTTAATGCACCTGCAACCGCTATTTGGGCGTCATTGTAAATATGATATGTATGTTGACTCGCAACACGCTTCACAACTGCTTCGATTTGTTCACGTATACTAAGAACCGCTCCATATCCTGCTAGCCCAAACCCAATCACAACAGGTTTTTCTTCAAACCCTTTTAACACTTGTTGAAGTCCTATATTAAGCACTTCTTCCATGCCATCAAAACCAACTTGACCATAGTGAGAGGTTGGTTGTACTACTTCTTGGATGAATTTTTTATCTTGATCATACAAACGAAAGATGGTGGTGGTACCACCACCATCTATCCCAATATAGTACATGTTTAAACCTTTGTTAAAACGAATTTTTGCCATGGTTTAATCACATCAAGTAAAAACAATTCTTCATCCACAATATGTCCAACAACATTAGATTTTCCACTGTTTTTCATATCATTTAAAGCGATTTGAAGCTCACCAGCATAATGACCATATTCACTACTTTCAATGATGATATCGCCACGTCTAATAATATCTGGCGTATTAATCAAAGCAAAATGAGTTCCCCTATACTTAACACGTGGTTGTGTTGAACGAATTAAGTTCTCAGAAACATCCCCACGATTAAAGTGTAGTTCTTCAAACATGATTTTTGTTTCAACCTCAGGTAACCCTTCAATAGGAACAACATTAAAGTTCACCAAATCCAAACGAACACGACCTAAACGCTCTAATTCTTCTTTTGTTGGATAACAATTACTAATTAAAACATCATCAATGGTTTGCATCGCAACATAATGCTTAAGTTGAACATCAATTGGTAAATGACGATGCATCTCCAATGTTGGTAGTCCTTGAGTAACTGGCCAAGGCCCAAAAGTACCTTCTTTTTGTGATGTAATAAATGCCGCTGTTTGAATACCATGTTTTCTAAAACGATCTGTACAACGATTAAAGTAATCAAGAGATAACCCACTATATCCATGTGGATAAAAATTATGACAACCAACCAAACGATTACGATTAGGTTGATAGTCAAGTATGGTGTCTAAGTAGTGTGTATCATTACTCATATTGATTTCAATCATTAAATCATGCGGATTAAATGTCATCAAACTTTCTTCAGAGCCACCAAACCCCATATCAAGACGAATACCATCTGCGTGGAGCAGTTTAAAGAAGCTTAAGTCCTTATAACTAATGCCTAGTTTTTCAAACACACTTGGGCTTACATCCAGTGTTATTTCAAAGCCTTTTGATTTAGCATAAAGATGAATTTCTTGAAACTCTTCTATGATTTCTTCTTTTGGTTTGTTTACTGAAAGCAAACAAGTAAAAATACGTTTAAAGCCTAATGCACTCGTTTCATCAATGTATTTAAAGATATCTTCTTTTGATGATTTTTCAGGATAAATCGATATACCAATTCTTTTCATAAACACTCTCCTTTATTTTATTATACACTACTTTTAAAAAAATAGGGACGTTGTCCCTATTAAAATTTAAGCACTTACAGCTTCTGTAGCATGTTCTTCATCTAATAATTGTTTGTCATAGATTTTGAAGAAAGGTAAGTAAATTAGAATTGACACAATAATCAATACAATACTCAATACTGCACCTCGCCAATCTGACGTTGCCAGAAATGCTCCAATTGGTCCTGGGAAGGTCCATGGAGGAGTAGTTGTAACTCGATTTACCAAACCAAGTGACGTAGCAAGATAAGCAATGATTGCATTCACAATTGGAGTTGCAATGAATGCCGGAATTAATCTAGGGTTCAATACGATTGGTGCCCCAAATATAATTGGTTCATTGATGTTAAATACTGATGGTAAAATTGCAGCACGTCCTAAAGCTTTTAAATAAGCAGACTTTGATAATGCAACCATTAGAATAGCAAGCCCAATTGTTGCCCCAGATCCCCCAATCCAAATAAACCATTGGTAGAAAGGTTCTGCAGCAATGTGTGGTACTTTAAGACCATCTGCAACAGCAGCTGTATTTTTATCAATCATGATCAACCAAACTGGTCTTGCAAGTGAACCGACAATTGACACACCATGAATCCCAAATGACCAGAAAAGCGTAATCAATAGAACAATGATAATCACTGAAATCAATGAATCACTTACATTTACTAAAGGCTTAGTCAATGTTGCCATAATCCCATGAAGGTCAATTTTCAACCAATAGGTAATTGTTGCAACACCAATGATAATAATTGCAGTTGACGTCAAAGCTTCAAATGAACGAGATACTGACGGCGGTACACCATCTGGCATTTTAACTTTAAATCCTGATTTCATTGTCAAACGGTAAACTTCCACTGCAAGCATTGAAATCACCATACCAACAAATAAACCTGCTGAACCTAGGTTAACCATTGGCATAACAAATCCGAGTGCAGGTTGAAGTACTTTTGCTCCCTCTGTACCTGCTTTTACTATTGTTTGAACAGCTTGCCCATCTTTAGTTGTTTCCATAACTGCAATTGCAGCAACAGTTTTAGGCATAATAGTAAGCAAGAATGCAGTTAATCCTGTAATCGCACCTGTCAACCCATCAAGATCATACGATTGTGCCAATGAATAACCAATCCCCACTACTGAGTAGAGCGCCATAATGAAGAACGTCATACGATATGGCAATAGAATAGTTGCAGCGTTTGCTTTTGCCCAAACAGTGATACCCCAGTCTTGTGGCAAAGGCGGGAATGCAACAATCAAGAAAAATGATCCGACGATGATCAACGGTAATGTTGCCACAATCCCATCACGAATAGCTCGCAAATGGCGTTGTTGGGCAAGTCTTAACATGACATCTGATAAATTTTGTAACATGATAATCCCCCTTTATATTTTGATAGCTTCATTATAGTTTATTTTGTATGTGCTTTCAATAGTTTTGTTAAAAAATTTTAAATATGCTTTGTTTTCATTAAAACTTTATTACTAAATATACCATGTTCCTTGATAATTCACAAACAGCCAAGTAAACGTTAGTAAAAAGAAAGCTAGACCAATTAAGACCCATAATCTAAAGAAGCCTTTTCCAAAACCTCTTTTTGTTTCAATGAAATAACGGACATAAGCAACTCCAAAACTTGTGATTACTGTATTCCCAATCAAAACAAGTAGTTTATGTGACAAAAGCCACGAAAAAGCAATTGGAAAAATTAAACTTCCTACCATCGCAAATAAACATAAAATAAATGCCCCTTTATAAGAGAAACTTGGAATACTTTTATTTTTCTCATATGGGTTTTGTTTTTTTCTAACATAATCTTCTGGTTTATTTGTCATCTTAA
>CAZWEF010000057.1:0-10891 GCA_964632125.1 uncultured Erysipelotrichales bacterium | reverse complement strand
TCAAAGTAATTAAACGTATATCTTATGGTTTTAAAAGCTTTCATCACTTTCGATTTAGAATCTTAGCCATTTCTAATCTTCTTACCTATAAAAAAAGCTGACTCTTTCGAATCAACTCTTGCGTTTACATTTTAACTTCCCACACTATTTGACAAAGTGCCCACTATTTTAGTGGCTTTTTTTCATAGTTACTTTTTGTTAACTTTTTTATATTATGATTTGTTTATCAAAAGAAGGAGGAATCAAATGAAAAAAAGAGCAGTGTTGTTTAGTTTATTCCTAGCAGGGTCTATTTTAATGGTTGGTTGTACCTCTAAACCAAAAGCAGAAAGCAATACTTCTAGTAATATGCCAAGTAACGAACAAGGTCAGTTTGAAAAAAATGATGATGTCGACTTTGGTGCCATTACTGAAGATGATGTTGAAAGCAAAACGAAAGAAAACATCAAAGGTGAAGAGGTTATTAAATACCAATTAAAAGATGGATCTGCAATCATTGCAAGAGAGGGTGATGATGATTTAGATAAAATCAATGAAGCACTCCAAAAAGATTCTGGCGAAACAAAAAAAATAGATTAATGAAAACTGTATAGAAGACTATACAGTTTTTATTCTACTCGAATCAATGTAAATTGACTTGATGATACTTGATAGACAAGTTGATTTGATTTATTTGCATCCGTTTTAGATCTAAATACAATATAACATTGCTCACCTTCACAAACTGCATCATCTATTTCAATTTTATCTCCTACATATTGATCTAAAATACTTAAATCAACGCCCTCATAGGTTTTTTCATTTTGACCATTTACATAGCTTATTAAAAAAGTTGACGCAATTAGATTAAGCGTTGAAGATGAATAGTTTTGACTTGACTGTTTGCTTGCCTGTTCAACTGCTTTAGTTTGTTCCTCAGTTAAAACAGGCTTAGGATCATGAATTTGATTATTTAAATTAACACGTGCTTGTACCAGTCCATAGCGAACTATTGCAGCACCAATTAATACAGCAGATACAAACGTCATTTTTCTCTTATTGTTTTGTTGTCCCTTCGTTTTTTCTTGTTGGAACAACGTCTTTAACTCGTCACCTGTCCCTACTCTTATGACTTCATTTTGATTATAGAGCCATCTAAATGTATCTTTCAAAAATAATGTATTAAATACAAATAGAAACACCTTTACTGATGTTAGTTTCACAACTAATACCTCAGGTTTCAAACTTTTGACAATCATGTCATGTTGTTTATAGTACGGATACACCAACCAAGATTCATCCATATGACCATTCTCAATCAACACTGTTGCCAGTCTTAATAAAGGTGATTGTATCAATGCTGCTTGTTCGTATTGCATCATAATATCTTCTACTTGTAGTTTTTTAAACCAGTGCAATAACGCATTGGTTATTTGTTCTTTATTGTTGTTAATCAATGCAACATGAAGTTTACCTATATCTGACTTTTGATCATTTAATTCCTTTTGATACATTTGTTCGAAATAATCTTTAGTCTTGCTTTCAAGTTGCTCTATGTGTTCATTCATTATTTGATTGATCTCAATCGTAGATTCACTTATATTTGTTTCATAAATACCCTTTGTCAACAGTTCAACTTCTTTATTAAAATAAGATACAACAATCTTTTTTTGTTCAGTCATTTGATCCCCCCCAACCATTATACTATAAGATTATTTTACACACCATAGTATTCATGTGTTTTTATAAAAAGTGCTTAGTCTTCCACTAAACACTCATGTCTTTCTCATTATTTGATTTGATGACTCTCACCTTATCAATACGTCGTTCTTCAATTGATTGTACTTCAAATGTGGTACCTTGTATTTCTAGAACAGGCTTTTCTTCTGGTCCTGGGATGTATCCAAGTGAATTCAATAGATAGCCACCAATGGTATCAAAGTTTTCATCATCTTCTTCATCAATTACAATTGAAAAGAATCCTGCAACAACATCTAATGGTGCTAATCCATCAACAAGATAACTGCCATCATCTAGTGCAACTATGTCTTCTTCTTCTTGATCAAATTCATCTTGAATATTGCCAACAATAAATTCCATTAAGTCTTCCATTGTAATCATACCTGAGGTTCCCCCATATTCATCTACAAGGACTGCAACCTGTACTTTATGCTTTTTAAACTGTTCTAATATGACATCACCGGTTGTGGTTTCAAGGATGTAAAGTGGTTCTCTTATATAGTCTTTTAAATTAAATGTCTTATTGGCTTTATCTTCAATTAATCCAAGTAAATCTTTAACATATAAAATCCCAATGATTGAATCAATATCATCTTGATAAATAGGAATTCGAGAATAACCTGTTTCCATAGCCACCTTTATCACTTCGTCCAGTGGGGTATCCACATCTAAACCTTCAATCTCGGTTCGATGCGTCATCATTTCTTCTGCAGATGTGTCGTCAAATTCAAAGATGCTATGTATCATTTGTCTATCGCTTTGTTCAATGCTACCATTTTCATTGCCAACATCAAGCATCATTCGAATCTCTTCTTCAGTGACAGCTTCCGGTACTTCTTCAGGATTAATACCAATCAAACGAAGCATTGCATTTGTAGATACTGAAAGTAATGCAACAAATGGTGTTCCAATAAAGGCAACAAAACGAAGCACAGGCACTGCAATAAATGCCACCTGTTCACTGTATTTCATCCCAATTCGTTTTGGTACGAGTTCACCAAATACAAGCGTAAAATAGGCAAGAATCAGTGTGATCACTAAAATAGATACTGCTCGTACTGTTGCGCTTGGAAGTGCTGTTCCTCTTAACCAATAAACAATCACATTAGCAAATGAATCTGCTGCTAGTGCAGATGCAAAGAATCCAGAGAGGGTTACCCCAACCTGAATGGTTGCTAAAAACTTTGATGGTTCTTTTGTTAATTTAAGTACTTGACTTGCTTTTTTATCGCCTTCATCAGCGAGTTTTTTTAGTTTATTATCGTTTAATGAAATAATGGCAATTTCACTCATTGCAAAAAAAGCATTCATTAAAATTAGTGTTATCAAAAAAATAATGTTTATGACTATATTCCCTTCGGGCTCCATTGTTACCTCCATAATTCAAATACCAATTGCATTAAGACTACCATATTTTGTATGAAAAGTCAAATATTCTAACATATACTAGTCCTTTAAAACACCGCTAAAAGAAAAAAACCAGTTCAATGAACTAGTTTAATTCAGGTGCAGGACCATACACTTTATCATCTAGGTCAACATTTGTACAGTAAGCAATCAATACGCGTATTGACTCTAAGACTGGTTTTAATGCTCATAACATATGAGAGCTGAGTGGCCCTTGTTTGTCATCTTTTAGCTGCTCTCACAAGGTCACAAACCAATACAGTAATTGAAATAGGTTTAGTTCCCTTTTAGTATAAATCTAAATTGATATGGCTGATTACTTGATATTTGGTATTCTGGATGACATCTTGCGCCCCAACTATCATCACCGCCAACACCACTATGCATCTTTGAAATACGAACAAAGGTATGTTCTGGTTTTAATTCATCCATATGTCTTACATGCGTTAATTGTTGTTTGCTATAAGACAATACTTGCATTTCAAATGCTTCATCCACTGCAATGAACTCAATTTGTTTGTTGGTTGAAGTAAGGCTAAGCTTTGTGACCTGTGTTCGGTTGCCACACTCTTGTGGTTTGATATAAGGTGTTAGATTATCTTTGACATTGAACTTGTACGTACCATAAACACTTCCTAGATGGCGGTCAACGTAGTTTTCATATGGTCCTAAACCAGAATAAACCACTTGATCAAATGATGCATCAAGTTCAAACATGAGTCCAAAGTTTAAGAAATCAGGTAATTGTTCAAACCCTGGGTAATCAACATTGATAAGCAGCCCATCTTTTAATGGTTCATAGATCACATCAACATATGCTTTTTGTCCCGCTAGCAAGTGATGTCTCACTCGTATATGCGTTTGTTCATGGATAACGCTTTGACGTGCATGATCACTCATGATACAAAGCATTGCATGACTATGTTTAAGACCTGCTCCTATGTCATTATCCGTCCACGCTCTATCAAGACTCACTTGAACACTGTTTTTAAAACATTCAAACTGATTGATTTTGAAGCTGTTAAACCCATGTATCTGACTAAATAAAAGATCAAGTGCTCCGATGTTTATCCCACAATTAAAGTGTCCTTGAGTGATTGGAACAGGTTTTGTTTCAACTGTTTCAATGACTGGCATATGCCAAGTTTTTTGTTCATAAGAAATGACTTGTTCACCATCTTTAATGGCCACATAGATTGCTTCATCACCTTGTGATTTAATAGCAAAACTGGTACTCATACCTGGTTGTAATTCAAGGGATAAGGTTTCAATGTCTTGACTAGGTAAGTGGATAATTTCAATTAAATAATCAGACAGGTCAGTAAACAAATAATGATTATGAATGCTAATGTTGTATTTATTAATGGTAATTTGAAACGGTTGATAAATATAAGCTAGTTCTTTTATTTTTGGCGTTAATGTTCTGTCACCATTAATAAGACCATCACAAACGAAATTATAGTCAGTTGGTCGATCACCAAAATCACCACCATATCTTAATACCTTTTTACCGTTTTCTTCTATTTGAAAAGCATGATCTTTAAATTCCCAAACAAAGCCACCTTGATAGTGAATGTATTGCTTTGTTAACTCTTGAAACTTAAAGAAGTTTCCTAATGAGTTCCCCATTGCATGGGCATATTCACAATAAATAAACGGTTTAGAAGCTTGTTTCAAAAATGCCTCAACATGTTCAATCTTATCATACATACGTGATTCAACATCACTAATTGTGACACTTCGATCATTGAATTCACCTTCATAATGAACCAAACGACTGTTATCAACAGACCTAAAGTAATCCGCCATTGAAGCAATAACCATTCCACCTAATGATTCATTACCACATGACCACATCACAATACAAGGATGATTTTTATCACGTTCCACCATGTTTTTTGCTCTTTGAAGCAACATTGGTTGATACTGCATATCATTTCCTGGGATATAAAACCCTGCCCCATCTGGCATTGCTTCATTTGGTACATTGTATTTTGACCAAGCACCATGCGTTTCTAGATTAACTTCGTCAATGACATAAAACCCCATTTCATTGCATAAACGATAAAAATCAGGATGATTTGGATAATGCGATGTTCGTATTGCATTAATATTGTGTTGTTTCATAATGGTTAAATCCGCAAGCATATCTTCTTTGGTAACCGCTCTTCCTGTTTGATGTGACCATTCATGACGATTGACACCATTAAAAATAAGACGTTTACCATTAAACAACATCACACCATTGCTTAATTCTACAACTCGAAAACCGACTTGTTCGTGAATGATTTCAATCAACTCTTCTCCTAGTTTCACCTCAACCCTCAACGCATATAGATTGGGTTGTTCAGCTGACCATGCTTTTACATGAGGTACTTGGATTGTCAATTGATTGTTTTGTGCTTTTGTATCAAACAAACAGGTAGACTCATCCCACAGTGACACACCAATATCTAAATCATCATCACCATCAAAACTAACATGAAGCAAGCCATCTTGATAATCATTAATAAGTGTTGCTTGAATACTTAAATCATGAAGTTGTTTTGCTTTAACATCAATTAAGTAAACATCTCTAAAAATACCCGACATGCGCCAAAAATCTTGATCTTCAAACCAACTGCCACTACAATATTGATACACCTTTACGACAAGCCTGTTTGTTGGTTGAATCCATTTGGTTACATCAAACATCGATCCAGTAAATGTATCTTCTTTATAACCAACATACTGTCCATTAAGCCAAACTGCAAATGCAGATTCAACGCCTTCAAAACATAAATGCGTGGCATCATGTTTTTGTTCATAATCAAAATCTAGGATATAAACACCTACTGGATTAATGCTAGGTATGTCGGGCGGTTGAATGGCTTCAATACCATCCCATGGATATTGCACATTCACATATTTTGGTTTGCCAAAACCTTGTCTTTGTATATGACCCGGCACTTTAATCGTATCAAAGAAACGCATGGGTTGTGAAAAATAAACACTCATCTCTTTGGTTGCTTCTTCATGTAATGCATAGTCAAATCCCCAAGTCCCATTTAAATAGGTCTTTGGTTGTTTTTTAAGTTGTTCATCTTGAATCGAATGATATGTATGATACCGACTCTTTAAAGCCAAAACATTGTCTTGAAACAGACTTGGATTACTTAACCAATCATACTTAAACATAACACGCCTCCCTTTTTTAACATTGTATCACAAAAGCGCTATCATACCTATAGAGTAATAAAAAACATGTAGAATTTCTACATGTGTTGTGATACTTCATCTAAGATATGTTGTTTGAATGCCGCTTTCTCGTCTTCTGAGAGTTTAAATTGATGTGCAATTGACTTCATCATTGTCCAACCTTGTTCACTCATTAATCGTTCAAGTTCTTCATGAACTTTTGGTTGCCAACCATATGATGAGAATGCCATCGCTTTCTTTTTCAATTTAAATCCTTTTGCATAAGCTAGGAATCCTGCAATCGTTGGTAAAATACCATTGTTATAAACAGGACTACCAACAAAGATATAAGTCGCTGTCATTAAGTCTGTTAAAACATCTGTCATGCTTGTAAAATCATCATGCAAACTGTAAACGCGATAAGGAATGTTTAGTTTCTCCAATGATTCAGCAATCAAATATGCACAATCTTTTGTTGTTCCCCACATCGTATCATAAACAATAACGGCACGACCATCTTCTTTATGATTTGACCAGTTGAAATAACATTCTTGAACGCGTTTGATATGTTCTTGTTGTCGATAACTAACACCATGTGCAGTTAAAATCATATCAATGTCTAAATGACCAACAACAGTCATTGCTTTATCAATCGCAACTGTATAAGGTAAAACAATGTTTGCAAAGTATTTTTTCATTTCATAGATTGCAAGTTCAAATGGGATTTCATCGCTGAAACGCTCAGTACCTGCTAAATGTTGCCCAAATGCATCACTTGAAAATAAGATTTTTTGTTCTTTAAGATAGGCAACTGTAGAATCAGGCCAATGTACCATAGGAATACTAACAAACGACATTGTGTGTTTTCCTAAGCTTAGTTCATCTCCTGTTTTCACAACCATTTTACGATAGTCTCTATGATAATGACGTTCCAAAGTTTTATGTTCTGACGCACTTGCAACAATAACTGCATTAGGTGCACGATCATATAAATCCATTAAACTACCTGAATGATCCATTTCACCATGAAGTGAAACAATATAATCAATTTTCTCAAATGGAACAACTTCTTGAACACGTCTTAAAAACTCTTCTTTGAAGCTTGGTTCAACACCATCTACAATTGTAATCTTTTCATCCATTATAATATAAGAGTTATAGGTTGTCCCTGTTTCAGTTTTAAACCCGTGTATGTTACGAGATTCAAAGTTGATGGCACCAACCCAGTAAATATCATCTGCCATTTTTTTCATAAAAATCCCTCCGACTTTATTGTAACATTTTTACACTATATTTCAACTTATATGCTATTAAAAATGATGTAAAACGCTTACTTTAAATCATCTGGTGTTGTCACTTTGATGTTAAGATAATCGCCTTCCACAACATACACATCACCTATGAATTTTTCATATAGTGAAGCATCATCAGTTCCTAAAAAGTGATCTTCTTCAGCCTTTAGATGCGCTTCAAAAATAGCTTTTGTTAGGAATACCTGTGGTGTTTGAGCTTGTTTCAATGTTGCTCTTTCTAGTGTTTGAACGACTTTTTCACCTTGAACAACCTTAATCGTATCTTTAACAGAGACAACAGGTAATACAGCACCCACTTCTCTTACTTTATCTTTTAAAGCACAAAGCATGGCACTTGTTACATATGGACGAGCACCATCATGAATCATGACATATTTTGATTTAACTTGTTTCAACCCTTCAAATACACTTGTTTGTCGTTCATTTCCTCCAATAACATAAGTTACTTTATTTTTAAACAATGTTTCCATCTGCTTTAAATCATCTTTAGAACAAACCAAAATAATCTCTTCAATATCTTGATCATTTAAGAAGATTGATACAGTTTGTTCAATCAATGTTTGACCATCTTTTTTCCACAACAACTTATTATAACCAAGATTCATTCGACTCCCCATCCCAGCAGCCGCAATCACCACACTAAACATGTTCTTCCTCCTTGTTTTGCATTTCAATTAAGACAATCGCCAAGAAAATAAACACCATGCCAACAAACATCACAAGTGTAATCATTTCTTTTAAAAAAACCCACGCAAGCAATGTTGCAAATACTGCTTCTGTTGTTAAAATGAGTGAAGCTGAGTGTTCTTTGACTCTTTTTTGACCCCATGTTTGAAGAAAAAAAGCAATTAAAGTTGGGAAAACACCTAAATAAATCATCAACAACCATACACGTGTATCTTCTATTGGTGGTACTACCACGCCTTTACCATTCATCAACCATGCAAACAACGATAAAACACTTGCAACAGCTATTTGAATACTAGTAAGAACCCGTGCATCTTCTTTTTTACCTAAGATTGTAGTTAACACAATATGCCATGCAAACATAAAGGCACAAAGCATCACAAGTAAATCACCTTGACTTAACGCTGATAATCCATCTTTCACGCTAAGCAAATAAACACCAACCAAAGTGAGTCCCGTTCCAATCCAAGTTTTAATTGACATTTTACCTTGATAAAACAAATAGGAGATTAGTGATACCCACACCACATTTGTCGTTGTAATAAACGATGCATTCGAAATACTCGTACTTGCCATGCCTATAGTTTGAAAAAAGAATCCAAGAAACAAGAATACACCAAGTATAATACCTCTAACAATGGTTTCTTTTTTGCTTTTAACCACATACTTACCAAACACAATCATAAGTGCCAAAGCTGCAATAAAAAATCGTATAAAATTAATTCCTAATGGATGTATCCCTGCATTTAATAAATCTTTAGTAAACAAAAACCCTGTCCCCCATAAAAACGCAGTCATAAACAAACTAAATACAGCTAATTTTTTCATATGTCTCCTTAAAAAAAATAAAGGGTATCCCCTTTATTCAATTGTATTCACGATTGCCATCATATCAGTCTGATATGCCCTCATTTGACTTGTTGCAAGGTCTATCGTGGTTGCTTTAATGCTATAATAGATTTTCATTTTTGGTTCTGTTCCACTTGGTCGTATTGCAATCCAAGAACCATCTTCTAAATAATATTTTAAGACATCAGCAGAAGGTAAAGAGATGGTAGTGGTTTGATTGTTTTCAATGCGTTGTTGTTTTCTATAATCTTCAAATGCCACAACTTTTTTTCCTGACAAACTTAATAATGGTGTTTGTTGCAACGAAGCCATGATGCGTGCAATACGCTTGCTTCCTTCAAGCCCAACCAGTGAAATCGATTGTTGACTTTCTGCAAATGCGCCATGAATGTCGTATAATTGATGCAAAGCATCCATTAAATCGAGCCCCTTCAATTTATAGTACGCAGCCATTTCACAAAGCATTAAAGATGCTTGTACAGCGTCTTTGTCTCGAACAAATGGTGCAATGAGGCAACCATAGCTTTCTTCATATCCAAAGACAAATGTTTTTTCCAATGTTTGGTTATAATGTTCTATTTGATCACCGATAAACTTAAATCCAGTTAGTGTTTTTTTTGTTTCAACACCATAATGACTAGCAACAAGCTCACCTAGGTCTGATGTCACAACAGTATTGAACATAATACCATTTAAAGGTAATTGATTTAATTGTTTTTTGGCCATCAATAAGTAATCAAGTACCAACGCGCCTGATTGGTTACCAGTCATCAGTTCATAATTGCCTTGATGTTTGATTGCGACCCCTAATCGATCAGCATCTGGATCGGTAACAATGATGATGTCTGCATCATGTTGTTTAGCCACTTTGATGGCTTCTTCATATGCCGCAGGTTCTTCTGGATTAGGACTTTTAGTGCCACTAAAATCAGGATCATATGTCGCCTGTGAGTCAACCGTTATCACATTGTATCCAGCTGTTTTTAACACTTGTTCAACAAACTCTTTTCCAGTACCATGTTCAGGAGAATACACAACTTTTAATTGACTTGGTTGAACCTCTTTATTTAAGCACTGTATGCTGAGTACTTGTTTAATATAAGCCTGATCAACTGCCCCATCTTCTAGCCAATGAATGTTTTTTAGAGATTGCACCTCACTTGCAAATGGCAATGCAAGTTCATCTTCAATAGCGTTTACCTCATCAACAACACGTTTTGCTAGATCAGGCACTAATTGACAACCGTTTTTGTCATAAAGTTTATAACCATTGTATTCCTTTGGATTATGACTTGCAGTGATCATAATACCACCAATGCAACCAAGTTCCCTAACAGTAAATGATAAAACTGGCGTTGGTCTTAGCGTTGGATAGACATATGACGGAATATCGTAGTAAGCTAAAACAGAAGCGGATGCCTTTGCAAATTCAAGTGATTGATGGCGATTATCGTAAGCGATTGCCACACCTTTTAAACTTTGTTCACCCAAACTTTTTAAATAACGTGCGTACCCGTGTGTTGCTTTAGCAACTGTATAAATATTCATTCGTTGTGTACCCACTCCTAAAATACCACGCATCCCTGCAGTTCCAAATGTAATGGGTTCAAAAAAAGCTTCTTGAATGGCTTCATCATCCATGTCTTTAAGGATTCCTTTTGTGGTTTCATCAATATTAGGGTGATTTAACCAACGTAAATACTCTTGTTTAATATCCATATCCTTTTCTCCTTTAAAAA
>CAZWEF010000056.1:0-10932 GCA_964632125.1 uncultured Erysipelotrichales bacterium | reverse complement strand
CATCAAACCATTCCTGAAGGTGAAATTATCAGTCAATCACCAGACCAAGGGTTTAGATTTGAACCAAATCAAAACAATACAATCACCTTCACTGTTTCAAGTGGCGTTCAAATTATTGTCCCAAATACCATTGGAATGACCATTGATGAAGCAAGCCGAGTGATTACTGAACAAGGGTTGACGCCTGTTTTAAATGAATTGGCATTACCAACAGATGATGTGGTTGCAAAAAACACACCACGTAATGTCGTAACAAGCCAAACTCCAGGAGCCAATGAGAAAGTGAATGAAAAGGGAATTAATGTAACCATCTCATATTACCCTGAATCAAAAAACGTTACCCCTAAACCACAAGATGACAGTAATCCTAGTGAAGAGGGAACGCCATGAGTTATCGAATCATCAAATCGATTGGGGGTCGCTATGATGTTCATGATGGACAAAACGTCATCTCATGTAAACCAAGAGGTGTGTTTCGTAACCGTGATATAAAACCATTAGTTGGTGATTTTGTGGACATTGAATGCATCGATGATGTCACTGGAACCATCACACATGTCCATGAACGTTTTAATGAACTTGTCCGTCCACCACTGGCTAATATTGATTTATTCTTACTTGTGATGTCAGCAGTGGAACCAGCTTTTTCTCATTATTTGGTTGATAAGTTTTTGATGCTTGTTGAGGCTAGTCACATTGAACCGATTATTTGTGTGACCAAACTTGATTTGGTTGAGGACAAAGACATCTTTTTAAAGACGCTTGAAGGTTATCAAAATAATGGTTATCATGTTGTTTTAATTGATGAAACAGATGATGGCATCAATCAACTCAAACAACAGTTTAAAAATCGATTCGTTGCCCTTTCAGGACAAACTGGAGTTGGTAAATCAACCCTTTTAAATCGATTAGACCCAACATTATCGCAAAAAACAGGGGCGATTTCAAAAGCACTTGGAAGAGGTAAACATACGACGCGACATAGTGAATGTTTTATGGTTGCAGGCGGATGGGTTGCTGATACACCTGGTTTTTCTTTGTTGGAGTTAACACTTGAACCAATCGTGATGGCACGAGCTTATCATGACTTTGAACAAGCATCAGCGTCATGTAAGTTTAGAGGGTGTTTGCATTTGCAAGAGCCTGATTGTGAAGTGAAAAAACGTGTGTCTGATGGATTGATTGACGCACGTCGTTATCATCATTACACGATGTTTCATGACGAATTAAAAAGGGGGAATAAGCGATGAAAGTTGCACCATCTATTTTAGCTGCTGATTTTGCATGCTTAAAAGAAGAAGTGATAGGTGTAGCCTCTGCTGATTGGTTGCATTTTGATGTCATGGATGGTCATTTTGTACCGAACTTATCATTTGGTGCAATGGTCTTAAGTGCCATTAAACCATATACACATTTATGGATTGATGTCCATTTAATGGTGACAAATCCAATTGACTACATCAACGCATTTAAAGATGCTGGAGCCAATCACATAACCTTTCATTATGAAGCATGTCATAGTGAACAAGAACTATTGAATTTAATTGATGTGATTAAAACTAACAATCTGAGTGTTGGTATCAGTCTTAAACCTAATACACCAATATCTGTTTTAATACCATGTCTTCATCTCATTGATGGTGTCTTATTGATGTCAGTTGAGCCTGGTTTTGGTGGTCAATCATTCATTGAGGCAACACTTGATAAAATGAAACAATTGCATCTTTACATCACGCAACAAAAATTGAATTGCTTTATTGAAGTAGATGGTGGTATCAATCAAAAGACTGCTAAATTATGTAAAGAAGCTGGCGTTGATGTCGTCGTTGCGGGAAGTGCAATCTTTGGTGCAAATGATTATGAAGCCATGATTGAGGCACTAAGATGAAAGCTGTAGGTATTGTTGCAGGTGGTGATGTATCATTGTTACCATCTGATCTAAACTATATTGCATGTGATCGAGGTTATGATGCAATCATGAAACAAGGGAAACAACCCATTATTTTAATTGGTGACTTAGACTCAACAACACATCAATCATTTATTTGTCCAGTCATTCGTCTAAATCCCCAAAAAGATCAGACAGATTTAGAAGAAGCCATTCAATATGCCATAAAAGAAGGATACGAAACAATCCATGTTTATGGTGCAACTGGAGGGAGACTTGATCATTTTTATAGTGCGCTTGTCTTACTTCAACGGTTTTATCCAGTTGTTGTATGGATTCATGATGACAAGAATTGTATTCGATTGATTCAAGATGAAAGCATATGGATTCAAAATAGCAATCAGTATATTTCAGTTTTTCCGATAGTCGATTCATTGATTTCAATGAGTGGCTTTTTGTATCCTTTAGACGAAGCGTTCATTTCACCAAGTAATCCTTTGATTACATCAAATGAACTTATAGATCATCAGGGTATGATTCAAATTAAAGGAAAGGCGTTGTTGTTTGAGTGTAAACGATGAATCCATCGTTTTTTTTAAAAAAAAACCCATTTTAAATGGGTCATTACAAGTAAATTATTGTTGTTTTGATTTTAAAGTTCTTAACGCTCTTGTTGAAAGATATACACGTTCTTTTTTGCCGTCAATGATTAAAGTGACTTTTTGAAGATTCGCTTTCCACGTACGTCTAGAAGCTCTCAAAGAGTGTGAACGCTTATTACCAGTCATTCTTTTTTTACCTGTAATTGCACATGCTTTAGCCATCTTTTCTACCCCCTTTGATTATTCTTGTTGTACAATTGCTATATAATCATAGCACTTTTTAAACCGAAAATCAAGTCAAATATTAAAACAAACAAGCAAAAATAGCTTTATTATCTTAAATGAAGGAAACGTAATGATACTGTTTGAAATATTCCCTAAAATAGTATATAATATCAACGATACAACCCATGAAGGAGGATCAATCATGATAGAAAAACAAAATGATTTAGGTTCAATGAGCATTTCCGAAGAAGTCATTGCCTCTTTAGCAGGTGGCGTTGCGGCTGAGTGCTATGGTATTGTTGGTATGGCAAGTCGAAATGGCCTAAAAGATGGTATTTATGAAATCTTAAAAAAAGAAAACTTTGCTCGTGGTATAGTTGTACGTGCCGATGATGGCATCGTAGTTGATATGTTTGTTATTGTTGGCTACGGTATTCGTATCTCAGAAATAGTGATTGAGGTACAAAAAAAAGTGAAATATATGATCGAACAGTCACTAGGGATTAATATTAAAGCAATCAATGTTTATGTCCAAGGTGTACGTGCAATTAATTAGGAGGAATTTATGAAAATAATTAACGCAAAAGTGCTTCAAAGCATGGTGGTAAGTGGTGCTAATAATCTCCACAATCACTACAAAGAAATTGATGCACTGAATGTGTTTCCTGTGCCAGATGGCGATACAGGAACCAATATGAGTTTAACAATGAGTGCAGGCGCTAAAGATGTTAGCAAACTTGATACACATAATGCTTATGAAGTCGCTCGCACATTATCTAAAGGATTGCTTATGGGGGCAAGAGGTAATTCTGGTGTTATTTTATCACAAATATTTAGAGGGTTTGCACAAGGCCTAGAAAACATTGAAGAAGTAAATGGTGTGCAACTTGCGCATGCATTTAAAAAAGGTAGTGAAATTGCTTATAAAGCGGTTATGAAACCTGTTGAAGGAACCATTCTAACAGTGATTCGTGAAAGTAGTGAAGAAACGGTTCAATTTGTTAAGAAAAACAAAGACATAGATGCAAGTGTTGTCCTTGAATACTTAATTGAACGTGCTAATGAATCACTCATTCGTACCCCTGAACTTTTACCTGTACTAAAAGAAGTAGGTGCAGTTGATAGTGGTGGTGCTGGTTTTATCAAAATACTTGATGGCTTTATGTCAGCTGTTAATGGTGTGATGATTGAACGTCAAAATGTTGATGATCAAGTGGTTGAATCAGTATCGATTGAGCACGGTGCAGATGAATTCGGGTATTGTACAGAGTTCATTATGCGTTTAGATGAACAAAAAGGAAAATACTTTAATGAACTTTATTTAAGAGAAGACCTCTCAAAACTTGGTGACTCGATTGTTGTGGTACAAGATGAAGACATCATTAAAGTCCATGTGCATACATTAACACCAGGTAAAGCATTAGAACTTGGTCAAAATTTTGGTGAATTTGTGACCATTAAAATTGAGAATATGCAAGAACAACATAATCATCTTAACTTAGTGGAAGCGCCACGCATTAAACTACCAGAAGCAGTGATTGAAGAAACAATGAGAGAAGAAGAGCCTACGACACCTACCTCAACAGATGATCGTAAGGAATATGCATTGATCGCAGTTGCAGCAGGAAGTGGACTTGAACGCATTTTCCATGCCCTTCACTGTGATTATGTTGTAAGTGGTGGACAAACCATGAATCCTTCAATCGAAGATTTTGTTGAAGCAGCAAGACGCTTAAACGCTAAAAACGTGTTTATTTTACCAAATAACTCAAACATTGTTTTAGCTGCAAACCAGGCAAGTGATTTACTTGAAGGTGAAATCAATGTTAAAGTCATTCCATCAAAAACAATCCCACAAGGACTTGCTGCATGTGTTATGTTCAATCCTGAATCAAGAGTTGAAGACAATGTTTTTGAGATGAGTGAAGCCATTAAACAAGTTAAAACAGGTGAAGTCACTTTTGCTGTAAGAGATACTAAAATCAATGGTATGAAAATAAAAGCCAATGACTTTATGGGTATTTTTGAAAAAGACATTGTTGTAAGTGTCCCAGATCGTATGGAAGCGTTAAAAGAACTACTTTCAAAAATGGTGACTAAAGATGACTCATTGATGACAATTATTGTTGGAGAAGATGTTGCGTCGTATGAACAAGATCAAATTCGTGACTATGTTGAAAGTCAATACGATGTTGAACTTGAAATCTATATTGGTGATCAACCAGTCTATTCATTTATTGTTGGAGTTGAATAAAAAAAAGCCCATTTAATGGGCTTAGCTTTTTAAAGGAGGGTGTCATGTCATTTAAGAACATCAAAATAAGTCAAAAAAAACAACTTATTTTAGCTTCTATGGGTATTAACGACATAGAAACATTGCTTAACTATTTTCCTTATCGATTTGAGGATATGACACCAACCCCTTTAAACCTTGAAAGCCACCAAAAAAGAGTGGTTGTTCAAGCAACTATCTTGCAATACCCCAAAGTCATGTTTTTCAACAAACAATCACGTATGTCCATATCATTACAGGTTGATCAACAACCAGTTTCAACTATGATTTTTAATCGTCATTTTATGAGACCACATTTGAGTGTCGGTAAAGTTATTGTTGTGATTGGCAAATATGACCATTATAAACAAAGCATCATGGCTTCAGATATTAAACTTAAACCACTACATGAACTAGAAGCCATCGTACCAGTTTATTCAATAAAAACAGGGTTGAAACAAAATGATTTAAGACAATACTTAAAAGAAGCATTGACGATGTATCATCAAGATGTTCTTGATATGATACCAAAACGCTACAAAGAAAAGTATCATTTGATTTCAAAAGTTCAAGCACTTAGATGCATTCATTTTCCTAAAAATGGTATTGAAGTGACACGTGCCATTAAAACACTTAAATATGAGGAATTTTTGAAATTTCAATTGGTGATGCAAACCATCAAAAACAGATACATACATACACCTACAGGTGTTTCAAAAGCAATTGATCAACGCAAACTAAAACAATTTATTGATCAATTACCATTTGAACTCACACAAGATCAACAAACAAGTCTTAATGAGATCTTAGATGATCTTTCATCCAATCATTTAATGTATCGATTGTTACAAGGTGATGTTGGATCAGGTAAAACAATTGTTGCTTTTTTAGCTATGTATGTGAACTATCTTTCAGGTTATCAAAGTGCATTGATGGTACCAACTGAAATCCTTGCCAAGCAACACCACCAATCATTACAACGGTTTTTTCAAAACCTTCAGATCAACACAGTGCTTCTCACTGGTAGTCTAAAGGCAAAAGAAAAACAGGCGATTCATCAACAATTAAAAGAGGGCACCATTGACATGGTGGTGGGGACACATGCATTGATTCAACAACAAGTTGCATTTAAAAAACTTGGTTTGGTCATTGCTGATGAACAACATCGATTTGGTGTTAAGCAAAGGAAAGAGTTGAAAAACAAAGGGGATAAGGTTGACTTTTTATTGATGAGTGCAACACCAATACCAAGAACACTTGCGATAACCATGTTTGGAGATATGGATGTCAGTACCATTAAAACAATGCCTAAATCAAGGCTTCCAATCAAAACCCATTATATTAAAAGTAAAAGCATGAAAAGTATTTTAAAACCATTACTTGAATATTTGAAAAGTGGGGGACAAGTTTATGTCGTATGTCCGCTCATTGAAGAAAGTGAAGTCATGGATTATCAAAATGCACAATCACTTTATGAGTCACTCACTACCTATTTTAGTAAAACACCTTTTCATGTTGGATTACTACATGGTAAAATGAATGAAGATGAAAAACAAGAAGTGATGCAAGCATTTACTCAAAACAACATTCAAATTCTTGTTTCGACAACAGTGATTGAGGTTGGTGTTGATGTTGGTAATGCAAACTGGATGATTGTGTATGATGCCCATCGATTTGGTTTGTCGCAACTTCATCAGTTGAGAGGCCGTGTCGGTCGTTCCCATATTCAAGGTGAATGTTTCTTACTCTCAAATAAAAAGGATGAAGAAGTGGTTGAACGATTAACTTATCTTCAAGAACATACTGATGGCTTTGATGTTTCGACATATGACTTGAAACGACGAGGTCCTGGAGATGTGCTTGGTAGTAAACAAAGTGGTATTCCTACGTTTACGATTGGTGATGTGATCAATGATTTTAATATACTTGAAATCGCAAGAACAGATGCGATTAACTTACTAGAAGAACGTTTGCCTGAAGATGGCGCTATTTTCGATCATATCGAACGTTCACTATTGGATCAAATTAATTATATGGACTAAGGAGAAAAGACAATGATAAAATTATCTGTAGATGCAATGGGTGGAGATTTAGGAAGTGGCATTGTGGTTGAAGCTGTCAATCAATTTGTTCAAGACTATCCAGATGTTGAAATCAAACTCGTTGGGAAAAGCAATGAACTTTCAATGAGTCAAACAAGTGAGCGCATAACCATCATAGATGCTCCAAATGTCATGGAAATGGATGAAAGTATTTATCGCTTGATCGAAAAACAAGATGCTAGTATTGTACGTGCAGCAACACTTGTCAAGGAAGGTCAAGCTGATGCGCTCATTACTTGTGGATCAACACCAGCATTTGTTGGTGCTGCAACCATGATCATCAAACGCATTAAAGGGATTCAAAGAGCGGCTCTTACAACTATTTTTCCTACCCCTAATAAAGTGGGATTCATGTTAATTGATATGGGAGCAAATACTGAGTGTTCTCCTGAGCATTTAATGCAGTTTGCGATGATGGCCAATGTTTATAGCAAACAAGTCCGTCATATCAAAAAACCTCGCATTGCTTTATTAAATAATGGTACAGAAGATACTAAAGGCGATGCACTTAGAAAAGAAACATTTAAGTTACTTAAAGCATCAAACCTTCATTTTATTGGGAATATTGAAGGTAAGCAAATCATGTCTGAAACATTTGATGTTGTAGTTTGTGATGGTTTTACAGGTAACATTGCCCTTAAAACAATGGAGGGTACAATGAAAGGCTTTAGTCAATTGCTTAAACAAGAAATTATGGCAACAATGACAGGGAAAATTGGGGGACTGCTTTTAAAGAAAACAATGAAACGCGTCAAAGATCATTTAGATGATCGCGCAGTTGGTGGTGCACTACTATTAGGACTAAATGCACCTGCAGTCAAAGCACATGGAAGTAGTGATGCATTTGCCTTTTATCACGCCATGAAATTAGCTTATGAAGCAGCCAAGCAAGATGTCGTAAGTCAAATTAAAGAGGGATTACAAGATGGACATTAAAGCACTTTTAGATGAGTATAAAATCCCTTACAATCAACTCTTTTTGCATCACCAAGCGTTAACACATCGCTCATATGTCAATGAAACAAGTAAAGACTTAAATGACTATGAACGCCTTGAATTTATGGGAGATGCAGTCTTGGATTTGATTGTGACAACCTATTTATTTCGTCATTACCCAGACTATGATGAAGGAAAAATGACAGCATTACGAGCGAAAATTGTACGTGAAGAGTCACTAGCAACATATGCTCGTGAAATGGATCTTGGTCAGTACATGAAACTTGGTAATGGTGAAGAAAAAAATGGTGGGAGAAACAGAGATTCAGTTTTAGCCAATGTATTTGAAGCCTTACTGGGTGCTATTTATTTAGATGCTGGACTAGAAGCAGCTTGGATCATCATCGATACAATTGTCATTAGACATATTGAAGAGGATAACTTTGGTCATTTAAAAGATTTTAAAACAACCCTTCAAGAACTCATTCAAGCAGATACAAGACAAAGTGTTATCTATGAAATTGTTGAAAAAACAGGCCCTAGTAATGCACCTAAATTTCGAGTTGTTGTAAAAATGGGTAATTTGATCTTAGGTGAAGGCATAAGTCATACTAAAAAGAAAGCAGAGCAACAAGCTGCAAAAGCAGCGCTTGAAAAGATGGCCAAATCATGATGCATTATTTTATTATGAATCCAAACGCAGGTAAGGGTAAAGCACTGGAAATCAAAGCCAAAATAGAACACTATTTTAAAGACCGACAAGATTATCAGATTTTTTTAACAACGAGACCTAAGGAAGCTTCAGAACTAGCAAAAAAATATGCTTTTCAAGGTGAGAACAGAATTTATGCAGTTGGTGGTGATGGGACTTTGAACGAAGTCTTAAATGGTGTCATACATTCACCAAGTGCCCTTGGATTAATCCCAGCAGGAACTGGAAATGACTTCGCTAAATATGCCTTTAAAGGTGAACCAAAAACCATTGCAGAAATGATTGAAGCACCAATTACTACCATTGATGTCGGTGAATGCAACAATCACTATTTTATCAACATTGCATCAGTTGGAATTGATGCTGAAGTATGTTATCAAATTGAAGCCTTCAAAAAGAAACGTTGGATACCCAATCATCTAAAATACCTAACAACTGTCTTGTTCTCTTTGAAAAACTTTAAAGGCTATCATTTAAATATTGATGGCATTGAAAAAAACGTGACGCTGATTGCCTTTGCAAATGGTAAGTATTATGGTGGTGGTGTCAACATTGCACCCGAAGCAACAGCAATTGATGGTTTATTTGATGTTTGTGTTGCAAACAAAGTCTCAAAATATGAAATCACCCAATTACTACCTAAAATGAAAAACGCGGGTCATGTGGGACACAAAGACATTACATTTTATCGATCTTCTGAAGTCCTTGTCACATCAAATGAAGAAATGATCATTCAATTAGATGGTGAATTGTTGTATGCTAAGTCTGCATTATTCAAGCTTCATGAAAAAAAACTTAAGTGGATTGGCGTTATTGATTAAGGTGAACATGTGTATGTTCATCTTTATTTTTTTTAGTCAATTATGATAAAATAAACCTTAGATATTAGTGTTTAAGACTCAGGTAAAGGGTGATTTAATGAAGGATATTAAAAAAAACTTTCCCGATTACTTCAAGCACTTTCAATTTCCATTTGGAACATGTGAACTAAGTTTACTTGTTTATCGGGCTTGCAAAACAAAAAAAATTGAAAGAGCATCGTTTCTTTCAACTTATGAAGAAAGAGGTGGACAATTAGACTCAAGTGAAATCAACAACCCAAGCATGTATTCCATGTCAGTATACGAAAATCCAAAGGATGTAAGACGATTTACACTCATAAGAAACAATCACGTTACATCTCAATTTAAAATTGCAATTGGCTATACACTTCCAAAATATGGCGTTGTATGCAGATCAAATGGTTTAAAGAAAAGAAAATCATCTCATGTTGACTAGTGGCTATATAGAGATGCAAGGCCTTATGAAACATTTGAAATAATTGATGATTTTGAAAGCCATTTAAAACAATTAAAAGAAAGGAACTGAGCGATGTCACTATTTATTGATATGCAACCAATTGGTAAACTGTTCTACAATCGCATTCTTTTAGATAGTTATTCTCCTATATTTTTCACTTGTATTGACAAACAAAACAATCACTATTTAGTCGCTTTTTATTACGATGAACATGATATAAAAAAATGGTTACTTACACAAGTAAACCCATTATTAATGATTGATTTATTAAAAGATCAAATAAGTATCCGAAATGCATTCGTTGAAGCTAACATAGATAAATACGAACTCGTTTATCATAAAGGACATTATCGTTTGATCAAGCAACCCATTAGTCATTGGAAAGACTTGAATAATGTTAGCTTACCTAGAACTGATGCTTTTTTGGAAGTAGAAAAGGGCGAATTTGATGATGATATAGCTTATTTTGAGATGTGTTTTAAACATGATTTTTCTAAAACAACAAAAGAAAGTCAACACATGACGTTGAAAACTAAATAAGTCAATCATCTAGATGAACATGTTTACGTTCATCTTTTGCTTTATTATTAGCATCTATTATGCGCTGTTCATAGCGATATGTACCATAATCATAAAATGATACGACATAACCTTCTTTTGCAATGACTTCTTGAATAAGGACATCATCAATAAAAATCCAAGCTAGGGTACGATTGTATTTATCTTTTAATGGACCATCTAGCTCATAACGAATCACTTTAGCATGAGTCAACAAATCACAAGTAAAAGCTGATGCTTCTTTACCAAAAGGCTCTATTTTATTTGTGCTTTCAGGCGTATTGATGTATAGGAAACGAACGATACCAATCTCATTGAAGACTGCCGTATCGCCATCA
>CAZWEF010000055.1:5091-11074 GCA_964632125.1 uncultured Erysipelotrichales bacterium | reverse complement strand
TTTACTGAAATCAATGTGAATGATGCATTTAATCCTTTAACTGGAGTGACTGCAACAGACATAGAAGATGGTGATTTAATTAATGCAGTTCAGGTGACAGGTAGTGTGAACACAGCAGTAGCAGGTGTGTACATTTTAAACTATTCCGTAACAGATAGTGACTTTAACACAGTAGAAGCAATTCAAGTTGTGTTGGTGAATGATGGCACTTATGTGACAGGAGACAGTTTCATTATAAGAGCTACTGATTTCACAAAACGAATTAGTGAAGTTGATACGAGTCCATCAGCTATAAAATCAGCTGCAAATACAGTTGTGTTTAGTAAAGCAACTGGTATCCAATTATTTTCTACCAGTGTGAATATCATAGACAACGGCGGGTATCAAGCTGTTGTAGGAAGTTATCAAATTGTAATCGGTGTAGGTGGAGATCCAGCTGCAAGAACAACCATAACTGGAAACGTCATATCAGGTGATGCGCCAATCTTAACTGTGCCAGCTTTTTCAGAAATTAATGTTAATGACCCGTTTGATCCATTTGTTGGCGTAAGTGCAACAGACACAGAAGATGGTGATTTAACAAATGAAGTTTTACTTTTAGGAGGAAGTGTAAACACTGCTGCTCCTGGTGTATATGTATTGCAGTTTAGTGTAAAAGATAGCGATGGTAATAGTGCTTCTAGTACGCAAATTGTACTTGTGAATGATGGAACATTCATTATAGGAAATGACTATATATTACATGCTCAGGATTTCACTAAACGAGTAGGTCAAGTACGTAACGATGATATGTCAATATTGAGTGCAAGTAACGCAACGGCATACAGCATGACAACAGGAAATATTGTTACTACTGATATTTTGATTAGTGATAAAGGTGGCTTTTCAGCTACTGTTGGTAGTTATTTAATTACAATGAACGTTGATGGTGACCTTAATGCTAGACGTACCATTGTTGCTACAGTCATCACAGGAGATTTACCAGTACTAACAGTACCAAGCTTTACTGAAATCAATGTAAATGATGGCTTTGATCCACTTACAGGTCTGACTGCAACAGATACCGAAGATGGTAACTTAATCAATGATGTTCAAGTAACAGGAAGTGTGAACAAAGCAGTAGCTGGTGTCTACACCTTAAATTACTCAGTAACTGATAGTGATGGTAACCAAGCAACTGCAAGACAAGTGGTACTTGTTAATGATGGTACATTTGTTGCAGGTACAACATACATAATTAAAGCAAATGATTTCACAAAACGAGTTAGTGAGGTTGATACAAGTGATGCTGCAATTAAAACAGCGGCAGGTGTTGCAGTTTATGAAAAAGCGACAGGAAATGCAAGTAGTGAAGTCGTCAATATAGTTGATGATGGTGGATACAATAAAGCAGTAGGAACTTATGAAATTGTCTTTGCAGTAACAAACGATAGCACTGCAAGACAAACGATTAAAGGAACAGTGACTGTAGGTGATTTACCAGTGTTAACAGTACCTGTATTTACCGAAATCAATAAACATGATGCATTTGATCCACTTACTGGAGTGAGTGCAAAAGACACTGAAGATGGAGACATTTCAGGATCTATTCAAATAACTGGCTCAATTGATACAAGTAAAGTAGGCATATACATATTACAATACACAGTGACAGATAGTGATCAAAACACCGTCACACAAACACAAACGGTACTAGTAAATGATGGCAGCTATATATTTGACAATGGATTTATCATACAGGCTTTTAATTTCAAAATTGGTGTTACTAAAGCAAATATTTCAGATGATGAAATGATTAAACTTGCAAAAGTAAAAGTATATGATGTTGACAATCAAAGATGGCTGGTTAATCCAATTATTACGGTTAATCGAAATAACTTTGATGATCAGATAGGAGAATATCCGATAACATTCACATACAATCCAAGTATTACAATTATAGCCACAGTCTATGATAATCGAGTTAATTTACCAGATACTGGTTATAACAGTCATATATTTGAAGTGAGTGGCCTCTTACTTGTCCTTGGAAGTGGATTATTAATCATACGTAGAAGAAAACAGGCTTAGACTAAAATCTGGAGATATTTAAATGAATAGACATAAGTCTAACTAAAGAAACATCTACAATAGATACCCCCAATGCAATTGAATCGAGACTAATATCTCTTTAAGCAAGGGGGTATCACCATGGTATATGGTGTATTTAAACATAGTAAACATTTCAATAACAATAGACCATTTTAAATAAATACATTGGTTACTCGAAGTTTTCAAATATTAACAATAAATAAATACTAAATCCTAGGTATGATATTGTTTAAAAACATCCAGATTATATTTAATTGGAAGCGTTTTATCTTGTAAATAATCATGTGACATTGTATACTTAGTTTTGTGTAAATATGGACTTAAATGCTGCATCATTTGAAAATATTAGTTACTATCGTAATTCTATATTTAACCATGAATCCAAATAAAAATACTAAATAGGAGAATTAAATGAAAACACTTAGAAACACAATGCTCGTTTTTGCTTTATGCTTTTTTAGTTTGTTACCGAGCCAACAAATTTCTGCACTCAATCAACTAGATAGAGGTAATACATATGTAAACCCATCACCAACAGCAGCGGGAACAGTTGTGCAGTTTGCCGATAATGCAGTGAGGGACCAAGTACTTACAGCAATCAACAGTAATTTACCAGTTGGTGTCGATCCACAAGTCGAAGTGACAACTGATAACATTTTATATCTAACTAACTTATTACTATCTGGTTATTTCCAAAGTATGAGTGGTTTGGAATATGCAACAAACGTAAAGTCACTTAAAGTGAACCGAACTGATAATTATACAGCACCACAAACAGATATTAGTGCGCTTGCATCTATGACACAACTGAATTTATTGGAGATAACAAATAGTAATCTTGTTGACATTTCTCCTATTGCTAATTTAGTGAATTTGGATACGTTAAATTTAAGTGGAAATGAGATTCAAGATATCTCTGCACTTAGTGCACTCACGAAGTTAAGAGTCTTAATATTAAGTAATAATTCGATTCAAGACATATCGCCCTTAGGCTCTATTATGCCTAACATTTCAATGTTTGATGCAAGGCTTCAAGGTATCAATGTCACCTATAGTGAGCCCGTTTTGAATGGAACATTTGTTTTTAAAAGCTTAGTAAAAGATGCTAGCGGAGATGTTGTTGTACCAAAAAACGCATCTTATACAAATGCATTTAATTCACCTTATATTACGTTTTCAAACATTCCAAGTAATTCTCAATTTGCAGGGTATGAGTTTGCAAGCCCATTAAACAATGTTAGATATCGATTCGATGGCACAGTCACCATACAATTTACGCAAAGTTTTGCGCAAGAATATCTCCTAACTTTTGATTTAAATGGTGGCA
This sequence comes from uncultured Erysipelotrichales bacterium, assembly GCA_964632125.1. Classification (GTDB taxonomy): domain Bacteria; phylum Bacillota_I; class Bacilli_A; order Erysipelotrichales; family CAZWEF01; genus CAZWEF01. The sequence goes on along the minus strand of CAZWEF010000055.1, from coordinate 7,656 downwards.
CTGAACCAACCCCTGCATCCCAGCTTTTGCTTGAAGGAACACTCGCTAGTGAACCTATGGTACCAATGCGAGAAGGCTATACCTTTGCAGGCTGGAATACAAGCCAAGACGGTAGTGGTACAACTTGGGATTTTACAAATACGACAATGCCAGGAAATCCTGTTACACTTTATGCCCAATGGGATATCAATTCATACGAAGTTGTTTTTGATTTAAATGAAATGTCAAGAAGTATTTGGAGTACAAAGCAAGTTATGTTTGGTGATTTAGTGACAGAACCTACTACACCAACATTAGACGGTTATACTTTTCTAGGTTGGAACACTTTAGCAGATGGTTCGGGTCTTACTTGGGATTTTGCTGCGATGACAATGCCGGCAAACAACATGACTTTATATGCCCAGTGGGAACAACAACAACCGGTTCCGATTGTATATGAACTGACATTTAACTTAAATGGTGGATCAAGTTCAACACCAGCACCACAATTCTTGAATGAAGGAGCAAAAGCAGTTGAGCCAATAATGCCAATCAGAGAGGGATACATATTCAAAGAATGGAACACACAAGCTGATGGTACAGGCATCAGTTGGGATTTTGCTATAACCCTAATGCCAGCGTCTCATGTAACGCTTTATGCGCAATGGGAACAAGATTATGCAGGTCCTGTGACTGAATACCAAGTAACTTTTATACTAAACGGAGGAAATGGCATCGCACCTGAAACTCAAAGTTTACAAGAGGGTGCTCAAGTAGTTAAGCCGATTGATCCAATGAAAGATGGGTTTACTTTTATCGGATGGAACACAATGTCAGATGGTTCAGGGGTTACGTGGAATTTTGAGACGATGACAATGCCAGCATATCATGTAACGCTTTATGCCCAATGGGAACAAGATTTAGTTGCACCTGTGACTAAATACCAAGTAACTTTTATACTCAATGGTGGGTCTGGTGTCTCACCTGAAACTCAAAGTTTACAAATGGGCGATCAAATAGTTAAGCCGATTGATCCAATGAAAGATGGGTTTAGTTTTATCGGATGGAACACAACGTCAGATGGTACAGGGGTTAATTGGGATTTTGCTACGATGACAATGCCAGCAAACGATGTGACTTTGTATGCCCAATGGAAAGCAATGTCATTACAAGTTATTGAACATACTTTAACATTTGATTTAAATGGTGGTAATGGTGTTGTGCCAGAGGGACAAAGACTAAAATCAGGAACTTTAGCAAGTCGAGTAGACGATCCTAAGTATGCAGTTTACACATTTATTGGTTGGAATACAACAAGAGACGGAAGTGGCATGGTTTGGCATTTTGATACAACACTTATGCCGGATAACGACGTAACATTATATGCTCAATGGCAAAAAGACTCAGTACCGGTTAAAACGAATTCAAAACTACCTGAAACTGGAGAAACGAGTCGTATCACCATGTTAAGCACAATGTTTGTTTTAATAGGCGGACTCTTAATTGTTATGGGTAAAAAAAGAGTGCTTAGATAAGATTGATATGGGTTAGCATCGTCACATGATACTACGTCATACAGTTAAATTTTAACTAAAAAGAATATGAATAAAAGGACACTATAGGATGAGATAACGACTTTTCTTATAGTGTTTTTTTTAGCCTAATTTAACAGGCGGTTATTATAAGCGATGTTACTTATCATTAAGAGAAACGATTGTTCATTCAATTAACCAAAAGAATCATGCATGAAGCATGTCGAAATTAAATAGGACAAAGATCTTGTCAAGCATGTTTTGAATGCTTATTTCAAGCACAACAAATCAAATAAATGATAGAGGCATAATGTAAACACGAGGCAAGACAAAAGTCTAAGTTAGAATACGTCAAAGCTTTTCAAATGAACATTAAACAATCGATCTAAAGATGAACAGTGTCAGTAGTCTGAGCCTAAAAACTTTTTCTGTGATTGTATTTGGTTTACTTGTTTAAGCTATTTTGGGTTTTCACATAGATTAATTTCTAATCTTAATGTTAAGGTAAAAGTTGTAAAAACAGGGTATCCTGTCATCTAATCTATTCACATCACATAATCTTTGATATAATATATAATAAATGGGGGAATAAAGTGGAACAATTGAAACAAGCATTAACTTTCAAAGGCGAATGGAGAAGTTATCAAAAAAGAAGTTTGGACCAATTAAAAAACTATCTAAATGATAAGAAAATTCACATTGTAGCAGCTCCAGGTTCTGGTAAAACAACGTTAGGTATTGAGTTAATTCGACAACTCAATCAAGTCTCACTTGTATTAGTGCCAAGTATCGCTATTAGAGAACAGTGGGTTGTTAGAATAAAAGAAGGTTTTTTAAACGCAAATTGTGATCCTAAGGATTGGATTAGTAACGACATAAAGAACCCTAGTGTGATTACCATTGTCACCTATCAAGCATTCCATAGTGCTTATGTACATGAAGCTAGACGATTAAATGATGAGGATAGTCAATTAGAAGAAATGGTCGATTACACAACCTTTAATTTATTTGATACTATCAAAAACCACAATATTCAAACCATTTGTTTGGATGA
>CAZWEF010000055.1:0-4991 GCA_964632125.1 uncultured Erysipelotrichales bacterium | reverse complement strand
TTAATTTATTTGATACTATCAAAAACCACAATATTCAAACCATTTGTTTGGATGAAGCCCATCACTTAAGAAGTGAATGGTGGAAGGTTCTTGAACAACTGTTGAAAGAAGAAACAGTTGAACATGTCATTTCACTCACGGCAACCCCTCCTTACGATTCTACCCCAGAACAGTGGCAACGTTACATGGATCTTTGTGGACCAATAGATGTAGAAATATTCTCACCGGAATTGGTTCAAGAAGGTAGTTTATGTCCACACCAAGACTATATTTATTTTAGCTATCCGACACCTGAAGAATCTAAAAGCATCGATGAGTTTCGCGTTAATGCAAAAAAATGCGCAAAAGAAATGATGGCATTATCCTATTTTAGATCAATTGTCACGTCTCATAGAGGGCTTATTGAACTAAAATCATTTGACTTTCTTGAGGATCCAAAGCATTTTACATCATGGCTTGTGGTTATGAATCATTTAGATATACCTTATCCTCATTATTTGAATCAACTCATTGGTAAAAAAAGAGATCTTCCTTCATTTAAACTTGAATGGTTTGAAACATTCTTACAAGGATTATTGTTCTCACATCGGGAGGATTATGTCATAAAAGATGAACAATATAAAGAAATGTGTTTTAAATTGAAAAGCTATGGTTGTTTAGAACGTAATCAAGTTGCATTAACTAGTTTTAAAGGCTTAGCAAAAATGTTGGCAGGATCAAAAAGTAAGTTCCAAGCAATTCTTGAAATTACCAAACATGAATATAAGAACTTAAATCAAAATTTAAGGTTGCTAATACTTTGTGATTTTATTAAAAAAGAGCAATTGATCCACATTGATAATCTCCAAATGGAAATGCTACAGATTGGTGCAGTACCTATTTTTGAATGCATAAGAAGAGATGCAATAAATAATCTTAAGGTTGCAGTGCTTAGTGGTTCTTTGGTCATCATTCCACAAACTGCCTTATCAGCGTTTCAATCAATTTTGTGTCACCAAGAGGTCAACATCATACCGATTAATGATGAACAATATGTCAGGATAGATATTGTGGGAGATCATCATAAAATGGTTCAAACAATCACAGAGCTCTTTAATCAAGGATACATCCATGTCCTAATTGGAACCAAATCCTTATTAGGAGAAGGGTGGGACTCCCCTTGTGTCAATGCTATGATTATGGCAACATTTGTTGGTAGCTTTATGTTGAGTAACCAAATGAGGGGGAGGGCCATAAGAACAGATGTCAATCATCCTGAAAAAGTAAGTCATATTTGGCATTTAGCTTGTGTACAAAAACCAGATGATGCATCTTTTCTATCTCAGTTAGGTGTTAGTGAAGATTATTTAACAATTGAACGACGTTTCAAATCATTCTTAGGGCTACATTATCATCAACCCATCATTGAAAGTGGTATTCAAAGGGTGGATGTAATCAAACAACCTTTTACTAAATCATCCATCAAAAGCATGAATCACAAAATGCTCGAGATGTCGAGTCAACGTCAACAATTAGCATCTAGATGGCATGAGGCATTGACAATGGTGGATCCAAGTTTCGAAGTTAATGAGTCCGTTGCTATCTTAAATCAAGCAGTGCCAACCAAATTTGGTTATGTCGATTTTATTGTATTGTTGATGATCTCAGTGGTAGTCTCTTTGTGTTTGTTGTTGCTTGAGAGTGTTTTAAGAGTCTCACTTCTTTCAAAACAATATGCTATATCGATTGTTGCGATGGTATTGCGAATGTTATTTTCATTGACGTTGACTTCTTTGAGTTTATTTGTCTATCGGAAGCTAACACCGAAAAAAAGGATGTTGACACTTGCTAATGGCATAAAACAAGCTTTGGTTGACCAAGGCGAACTATCAACGCATACGCATGTCTCATTAAGTGATCATCAAGGTGTATTTTTGATTTTGGAACTTCAAAGTGCAACGCTGAGAGAACAAACTTTGTTTGTTGAATGTCTTCAAACTTTCTTTGGAGAAATAGATAACCCACGCTATTTTCTAATGAGGGGCTTATTTTCAAGTGAATACTATGCCTTACCAGATTGCTTTTCAAAGCGAAAGGAAGAAGCTTTGAGGTTTACAAAAACGATCAATCAATCAAGACTAGGCTATAAATTGATCTATTCTAGAAATCCAAAAGGTCGTAAAATACTTTTAAAAGCAAGAGCGAAGTCGTACATCAATCGCAATCAAAGAATGATGGATCGTAAAAAGAAAGTCAAGTCTCGATTTGAATAAAAGTAATGGGGCACTCAAAGTAGAGTGCTTTTTTTAATGGATAGTTGCATAAATAGTTACTCCTATACCATAAAATATCTATAAAAGTCTTCAGTAAAGAATAAAAATCAATTTATATCACTTTTTTAGGCTTAAAAAACAATTTTTCAAACTATTTTAAGTCAAAAATGTGTTAATTACAATTTTATTGTGTTATAATTTAGATAGAACCAAAGATGGTTAATTGGTTCAAATAATTATTAGGAGGAAAATGATTGAAAAAACATACAATTAAATCAACTTTAAAAAAAATTGCACTGAGTCTTATGATGATATTTGCCATAATTGTGGCACCTTTGAATCCAATCCAAGTTTCTGCAGCATCGGGTGGTATCGGGTTTACCATACAAGAGACTTTCCCAGATAGTAATATGGCACAATCTGTTGCAAACCAAATTGCAAGCGGTGATGTGAATCATATTTTAACGCAAACAGATGTTGATAACACATTTAGTTTGTCATTTCCTGGTAACTATCCAATTACTGATATCACCGGGATAAGTGTATTTGAAAACTTAAATTATTTAGAGATTTATCAAAATTTCGGTTTAACAACCATTTCTGATGAAATTTTAAGTTTAACCAATTTGACTTATTTAAATCTTAGATATAATGGTATTCAAACATTGCCAGATCGTTTAGGTGATTTGAACAATTTAGAGTATTTGAATCTTTCATCCAATTCATTGACAACATTGCCTCCAAGTATTTGGACGTTGAACCAATTAACTCACCTTGACATCTCATATATTGGTGATGCGGCTTTAACAGCATTGCCAGATGTGTTTGATACTTTACCAAACTTATCTTATTTTGGAGCTGCTGGACATCAACTAACAGCATTACCTAGTAGTCTATGGGACTTATCTTTTTTAACAACATTGTATTTAAATGATAATCTTATTCCAGCTTTACCAGTTGAAATTGGTCAATTGTCAACGTTACAACAATTATTTGTTGGTGGTAATCAATTAACGGACTTACCTGAATCGCTGTGGACATTAACAAATCTAACAGACTTAGATATTTCAGGAAACCAACTTACTTCATTATCGAGTAACATTGGCAATTTGGTTAATTTACAACAACTTAGAGCTCAATACAACCAATTAACAGCACTTCCAGTTGAAATTGGTCAGTTGATTAATCTATGGTGGCTAGATCTTGGTTCGAATAAAATTGAAGCATTACCAGATAGTTTCGGAAATCTTGTGAGTTTAAGATACTTTTATATCAATTCAAACAAACTAACAGCATTTCCTGATACGATTGGCAACTTAGCTAACTTGCAGTTCTTATATGCTTGGGATAACACTATTTCTTATCTGCCTGATACAATGGGAAACATGATTGGTTTGATTGAACTTCATTTGGATACAAATGCACTTTCAACAATACCTTCTTCATTAGGCAATCTTTTGAATCTACAAAGATTGTCTTTAGGGTCAAATCAACTATCGTCATTACCAGATACAGTCTGGTCTTTACCACAACTACTTTACTTAGGTATTAACAATAATTTATTTACTGCGCTTCCAAGTAACATCAATCAATTGGTTCAATTACAATCTTTGTATGCTGGAGATAATATGATTACTGTTTTACCCGAGGAATTGGGAGATTTAGCCAATTTAGTAGAACTTAGTGTACCACGAAATTTATTGGTTGCTTTACCAGAAATGGACTATAGTCATTTAAAATCATTGGATATATCATACAATCAACTAACTAACTTTCCTAATAGTTTCATGACGTTTGATAAAACCTACTTATGGAATTTCTATATGTTTGAAAACTTACTTCCAAGTGATTATGCTGAGTCATTGAACTCATTATTCAACACAAGTGATTTTTGGCAACAATCACAAAGACAACTTATATTAACTCAAGAACCTAGCTTTGATATTGAAACACAAGCAGATTTTGATGCCATTAACCCTAAAGACTATGTTGCAATTAATGGCGATGAATCGCTTTTAAGTACACATAATTATACTTATGGTTCCTTTACAGATGCAAGTGGGAATCCTGTTGATTTAGAGGATTATTTACTAAATGGTGAAGTAATTCAAAGTGGTAGAATCTATGCTAATGTGCGTTTACAAGGTGTGAATGGTCTATTAGCACCAACAAGTGACTTCCCTTCAACTGATGAAAAAATCGAATTCAACTTTATTTTTAAAGCGGCAACCTATAACTTGAGTTTTGACATGAATGGTGGGGAAGGTGTAGCGCCTTCATCGCAAACATTAGAAGAAGGTATGCTAGCGGTTGAACCAACCAATCCAATTCGAACAGGTTATACGTTTAAAGGATGGTATACGAGCATCGATGGCAGTGGTACAAACTGGGATTTTGATACAATGACGATGCCAGCAAATGATATGACACTATTTGCACAATGGGAAGTTATTCCAACAGTAACATATGCTTTAACGTTTGATTTAAATGGTGGAGAAGGATTAACACCAGATGTTCAAATGGTTGAAGCAGGCAAACTAGTGACTGAACCAGCTAACCCAATTAGAGATGGTTATACATTTAAAGGATGGCATACGATTATTGATGGCAGTGGCATAAATTGGGATTTTGATACAATGATTATGCCAGCAAATGATATGACGCTATTTGCGCAATGGGAAGCCATCCCAACTGTAACATACACCCTGACATTTGATCTAAATGGTGGAGAAGGTGTAG
>CAZWEF010000054.1:0-11297 GCA_964632125.1 uncultured Erysipelotrichales bacterium | reverse complement strand
ATACAAATTCAGTCTTGATTGTTTTATACGTTGCTTCTGCTACTGCATTGTCATAACGTGTTCCTTTATGACTTACGGGACGGGTTATATTAAACATTTTAAGTAGTTCATCAATTGACTTGTCCATGAGCAACAATATAAATTTTGTCTGATTTTTCTCCCCACAATAGTGCTGTTATTTTTTCTATTTTTAACAATGTTTTTTTTTAAATGTTCCCACCCAATCTTAAAATCTTTGTCACATCTCATCGTATCCGTTTTGCTACATCCATTATTCTATGTGTTGATACAAAAAAGCTACTCATCAATAGTTTATCACAATCACTTGTCAAATGATTAAATAAGCTAAAATAAGTAACTTTTTTTATTTAAAAATGCTTAATCTTTTAATACAGAATCTAAGAACTCAATCACTTTTTCGATGTTTTCAGACGCCTCAAATTGTGATCCTCCATGAGTAGCACCCTCTAGTATTTCAAATGTAACTTTATCACTACCTAATACCGCTTCAAGTTTTGAAGCAAAATCAATACTTTGTTGGGTTGGTACATTTTGGTCTGCACTCCCATGTTGAATAAAGAAATATGGATCGTTTTTAGAAATATACGTTTCAGGATTTGCCTGTTCTACTATGGCTACATTTTGTGTTATATTACCACCAATGTACTGACTCTCAGGTGATGTATCCGAACTTGTTTTACCCATTTTTGGCGTTATACCAGAACTTGCAAACTGTTCATCCATTAAAAGAAAATTAATCGGACCAAACCAATCAACTACGGCAGCTACTGATGAGCTAAATGATAAATTATCCTGACTATCACCATTTAAACTTACATCGTCTCCACTTGTTCCTGCTAATGCAGCTAAGTTGCCACCAGCACTATCACCCCACACCGCTATTTTATCTGGATTAATTTGATATTCATCGGCATGCGCCTTAACAAATCGAATCGCTGCTTTAACATCATTTATGGCAGCAGGAAAAACTGCTTCTTTACTTAATCGATAGTCAATGCTGATTACCACATAACCATAGTTCACTGCTTCAAGCATTGGTGCAACATCGCCACCCGTTTTATTTCCCATCATAAAAGCACCACCGTGGATTGCAATTATCGCAGGATAAGGTTCAGTTGATGTATCATTTGGGTAGTATATATCTAATTTTTGAGTTGAACTTTGAGTACCATAAGCAATATCAGTAAGTTTCTTTTCTATCGTTGATGTATCGATACTGTTATTACCTAAACCACCACCGGGTTGTCTCTCAGTTGAATCTGTTGATGTACTTTGTGTCTCTTTGTTAGTAGTACTGCACGCAGTTGCACCAATCATCAATAACACCACCATCATAAATGTTCCAATTTTTTTCATTTAAATGCCTCCATTTCATTACAGTTACATTATAACAATGAAATATGGCAAAAAATGAACAATAAATGATCAATAATTAGTCATTTATGCATTCTACTAACTGTGAAACTACATGTTGTGCCATTTTTCTTTGATGACACAATATCAATGTGTTCATTTAATCCATCAATAATTTCTTTAGCAATCGCAAGTCCTAGCCCACTTCCATTACTGTTACTTTTATAAAATCGTTCAAAAACATGTGGCAATACATCTTTTGGTATATATGAGCCATCATTCCAAATCATAATGATAACCTTTTTTCGTTCAATCCGAGCGTCTAACAACACATGACCTGCTTCTCCACAGTGCCTAAATGCATTGTTCAATAAAATATGAAGTACTTGTATGATGCGGTCAGCATTTGAATCTAAATTAGGTAGCATGCGCACATTATCTGTGATTTGGAAAGTTAACCCCATTTCATCAGCAAATCGCTCATAGGTCACACTGATGGCATCTATGAGTATTTCCCCTTCAAAAGTCGCTTTGTCAAAAATGTGTTCGATACTTTGTAGTCTTGATAATTCAAGCATATCATTAATTAATGTTTCCAATCTCTTTGATTCATTGATCATCATAAGGTAATATCGATTCTTAGTCTGTTCATCTTTTACAACATCATCTAGCAATGTTTCTGATACCGCCCTCAATGAAGAAAGTGGTGTTCTCAGTTCATGTCCAATGTTATCAATATAAGTTTTTCTAAGTTGCTCCATCCTGTTTGATTGTTGCATGTAAAGTTTGAGAATCCACAAGACAATCATAATTGCAATACTTGTAACACCTAAAAAAACAATATAAAAACTTGTTAAAGCAGCTTGATAATCGGATGATGGTTTAAGTAAAAAGACCGTTCCAGTCACCGCATCATCTTGTATAATGGGCACACCTAAAATTAATGATGATTGGTTTAATCCTGTTAGTTCCTCTACTTTAGCAATTGTGTTTCCTTCCATGATGGATTTAGAATAGGGCAACAATTGTTGCATCAACTTTTCATCAATTTTTGTGAGCTCATGGTTATTTGCATGTTGTGTTATAATATGATGATTTAAATCAAAACCAAGTATAATAAAGTCACCAGCTTGAACACTTAAGTCCTGATCTTGAGAAAGTGAATTTGATATATTTACAAGTTGAGGTAACAAAGCTCTCATCTGACTTTGAATAAAGAGTTGACGGATTGCATATGCGCCAATTATTTGCCCTAACACCATTAATCCAACAAACATCATGACAACTGTTTTAAATTGAATCTTATTAACTTGTTTCATAACGAACCTCAAATTTATAACCTACACCATATACCGATTTAATGTCAATACTCGATTCGACGTTTTGAATTTTTTTTCTAATGCGTTTAATTTGTGTATCTACTGCTCGCGTATCCCCAAAATAATCATATCCCCAGATTTGATTCAACAACTGATCACGAGTAAACACAATCCCTTCATTCTTTGCTAGGAAATATAGGAGTTCTGTTTCTTTAGGGGTCATTTCGACAACCTTATTTCGTATACTTACTTCGTATCTATCCATATCAATAGTTAGATATCCCTTTTCTAAGCGACTATTAAGTTGTTCATGTTTCTTGGTTCTTTTTAAGATTGTTTTTATTCTTGTAACGACTTCTCGTGGTGAAAAGGGCTTTGTCACATAGTCATCTGCACCAATTTCCAATCCAATGATTTTATCGAATTCATCCCCTTTTGCAGTAAGCATTATGATGGGAACATCGCATTTTTTTCTGATTGTTTTACAAACCTCTAATCCATTTAGTTTAGGCATCATTAAGTCTAGAATAACGATGTCAAATTGTTGCTTTTCAAAAAGTTCCAAAGCTTCTAAACCATCATAAGCTGATTCATAAGTCATGCCCTCTTGAGCTAAATAAGCAGCAATTGTTTCATGCGTCACAGTATGGTCATCACAAATTAGAATCTTAATGTTATCCATTTTCATCATCCTTTAAATGTTTAATTATTCATTATCATTATATCGTATCCATTGATTGAATCAATCATTTTCTCAAGAATCGATAACTAGCTTAAAACATTTTCTTTGAACAAAAGATGCAAGTGAACAAAAAAACATGTTTCCATCATTAAAAATACCAAATGATGAAAACATATCTTAGTAATTATTTTTGTTTTTTACCAATTTGATGATAATAAATGGCTGTAAAAGTTGGAACAATGACAAACATCAACAATAAGAAGGTAATTGATAATACATTCCATCCATTGCTCATCAAGTACTGTCCATCTTTTGAGTTGAATAGGATGCTTGGATAATTATAAACAGATATTAAAATCAAACTTGCAACTATAGCCATGATTGGAAGTATATAATCTGTTATTTGACTACGTCGAACATGTTCCCACTGTTTCTTTTTACTTTTAGCCATAATCATAACTGAAGCAGGTACAATCAAATATTGAATAAAGCGAGAAATAACACTAAGTCCTGCTAATGATGTCACATTAAATTGTAGTGCCACAGGGAATAGAATTGCTGGAATTGCAGTTAATAAAAAGGCAATCACAGGTACCCCTGATTTGGTTTTTTTAGCAACCCATGATGGCAATACATGATCATCAGATAAAGCTAGATAAATACGTGGCGAGCTAAATGAAGCGGCAATATTGATACCAAACATAGAAATAGCTGCACCAACGACTATAATTGTTTTTAATACCTGGTTAGTAAAAACGGCTGCAAGTTTAACTGTGTCACTTGAGTTAGCAATTTGCTCAGGCCCTAAAAACATGCCTACAATAATGACCAATAAATACGTTACTGCGACAATAAAGATTGCCATTGGAATTGCTTTTGGAAGTGTACGTTCAGGGTCTTTCATTTCTTCTGATGCACTCGCAATTGATTCAAATCCTGTGAAAGCATACAAAGCAGAGATAGTTGCAACGATAACACCAGATAATTGACTTTTACCAATTACTTCTATTGTACCAAACAAAACCAATGCAGGATATGAGTAAACACCTGTTTTTGTTGCTGCATCAAAAGGAATCGCTGCATCTTTAAAATGATTAACATTCATAAAGACAATCATAAACAAACCAACTACAATAAAAACAATCAATGCACCTAGCTTACCGCCTGTCGAGATGTTATTTGCAATTTCAACAATACGATTTCCAAGGAAATTAATGGTTAATAAAACAGCCATTAAAATAACCAATCCCCAAAAATAATAAACATTCATGGCCCCCATATTCTTACCTTGATCGGTTACTTGTCTTACAAAATCTGTCCCAAATATTTCAAACAATGTTTTCACTACTGCTGTTGCCAAGGTTCCCCAAGCAATTGACCCAACCACGGCACGTGTAATACCAATATACAAACCTGTATTTTGCCCTAGTGCTGCTGTTGTATAAGCATAAGCTGCTCCATTGGTTTTAACATATTTAGCTGCCGAAGCAAATACTGTTGCCAATACGACTGCAAAAAAAGCAGCAATTAAATACGATACTGGAGCTAAGGTCCCAGCTTGTCTAATAACACTACCTGGAGTTAAGAAAATGCCAGTTCCAATAATGGAGTTGATTCCGAGTAATACAATACTCCAATAACCTAATTTCTTCATCTTCTTATTCATGTGAGTCCCCCTTCACAACTTTTATAAAATAATCAAATATTTTTTGTGCATCTTCATTTTGACGACTTAACATCTCTGGATGCCATTGTACTGCATAAATTTGTTTTGATTTATGTTGAATGGCCTCAACAATACCGTCAGGAGATAGGGCAACTATTGCAAGTTCATCCGCTATCTTATCAATTGATTGATGATGGAAAGTATTGACATCAATTGTCTCTTTTTTTAATGCCAATTCAATAAATGAGCCTTTTGCAACTTTAACAGAATGCATCGTTAAATCTGGATTTCCAGCTTGAACATGTTGTTGCACATCCCCTTTAATCGCATTATCTTGCAACAATGTACCACCAAAATAAACATTTAAAATTTGTAAGCCACGACAAATACCAAAAATTGGTTTGTTTTGTTCTAATGCTGCTTTGATGACATGGTACTCAAAGACATCACGTTGTGGACAAACTAACCCTAACTTGGCATGCGGCTGTTGTTGATATAAAAGAGGTTGAATATCTTGTCCTCCTGATAAAAGAATACCATCAACTAATGACACTTGTTGAAACACAACATCGTAATCATTGTGAACAGGAAGTACGATTGGTACGCCACCTGCTTGTAAAATAGAACGACTATAGTCTTCATTGAGCATCATTCTAGGATATCCTTTAAAATAATAATTTGCATCTAATTCAAAACCACTTGTAATTCCTATTACTTTTTTCATTTTATACCCCCTATTGAGATTGTTCTATTATAGTCTAAAAAAACTTATTTTTCAAGTTCGATGAAACTTTACATAGTTTATCATTTTAAAGCATGAATTCATATAAATTGAGATTATGTTATCGAAACCCACTTTTACAATAATTTTTAGTTCACTATCCACTTAAACAAAAGAAAAGGGATTCAATCATCGGCCACGAAATGCTTGATGCTTACATCATTGTTGTTACTACCATTGGAAAAGGTGTTAAAACAATAACACCTTTATTCAAATATTCAATTATGAATTGTTGGTTTCTCTTTTTTTAACAATCACCATAATTAATCCTGTTAACATAACCATGTATGCCATGTTTGATACAATGCTTGGTTGAACACCTGTGTCTGGCAATTTTTGTTTTTCCCATTGCGCATATAAAATAAGATCACTTGCAGGCATTGTCATCGTATCAAATTGCCACTGAATCCCATCACCATTTCGCTTCGTATTCCATCCTTTAAAGTCATAGCCTGCCCTCGTTATTAGGCCCGGATCCATCACTTTTTGTCCGTATTCAACAGATAACGTTGTTTCAAACATAAGTTTTGCGCCATTACCATCAAATACAACTTGATAACTATTTACCTCCCATTGGGCATAAAGCGTTATACTATTTGACGGCATGCCCATGTTTGAAAAATCCCATGGTATGCCTGTACCATCTTGAAGTGTATTCCATCCTTTAAATGTATAGCCTTCTCTTACTGGTACATCAGGCATTGGAATCAGCTGATTAAACGCTACTTGAATCGTTTTTAAAGCACTAAATTGACCCCCATTTAAATCAAATGTAACATCATAATAATTAACCTCCCAATGAGCATAAAGTGTTACATCACTTGCTGGCATTGTTGTTGTGTTGAAATCCCACAACTTACCACTTCCATCACGTTGCGTATACCACCCTTTGAAGGTATGTCCTACTTTGGTTGGGTCGTTTACCTTTGTTGCCAACTGATTAAATGTCACTTCCTGCCTAATAGGTGTCGCTCCTTGACCCCCATTTAAATTGAAATCTAAATGATATGTATTAACTTGCCATTGGGCATATAGCACAATATCTCTTGCTGGCATGCGGTCAAGTTCAAAGTTCCACATATGGTCGTTCCCATCTTGTGCTGTATTCCACCCAATAAATGTATACCCAACACGCATAGGATCTGCAGGTTTTTCAATTAATTCATTAAATTTAACCGTTTGTGCTGGAGGGGAAGTACTTTCCATACTTTGACTATCAAATCTGACTTTGAAAGATTCAATCGACCATTGGGCATAAAGTGTTACGTCACGTGCTGGCATTGTTGTTTCATCAAACGCCCATGTCTCACCACTTCCATCTAAACTTGTATTCCAACCCACAAAACTAAACCCTTCTTTAACTGGATTAGTTACTGATGTCGATAACTGATTAAACACAACCCATTGACTTTCTGGTGGATTACCTTGTCCTCCATTGAGATTGAAATGAAGGTTGTAACTATTCACTTGCCACTGAGCATAGAGTGTCACATTTTGGGCAGGCATTCTAGTAGAACTAAAATCCCATGTAATCTTTTGACCATCTAACTGAGTGCGCCATCCAACAAAAGTATGTCCTTCCTTAACTGGATCACTAACTGGGGTTGCAAACGATTCAAAAGGTATAGATTGTGTTTGTGGTGCCACTCCTTCTCCACCATTCAAATCAAACTTCAATTCATAGTTATTACGTATCCATTGTGCATATAAAATTGTGTCATTTGCTGGTTTTGTTGTTGTTGCA
Organism: uncultured Erysipelotrichales bacterium; assembly: GCA_964632125.1. Taxonomy (GTDB): domain Bacteria; phylum Bacillota_I; class Bacilli_A; order Erysipelotrichales; family CAZWEF01; genus CAZWEF01. The sequence goes on along the minus strand of CAZWEF010000054.1, from coordinate 3,731 downwards.
AAATCCCAACTCAACCCACTTCCATCTGGTTGCGTATTCCATCCATTAAATCTAAATCCTGTTCTTATAGGATCATCTACCGGAGATGCTAAATTACCAAATAAAACATCTTGGCTTATTGGCGGTTCGCCTTCTCCTCCATTTAATTGAAAGTGTAAATTAAATGTATCCAGATCCCATCTCGCATATAAAGTCACATTTTGAGCCGGCATTCTCGTTGAGTCAAATTGCCAATCAATGCCATCGCCTGTGATGGATGTATTCCATCCTAAAAAGACATGCCCGACGCGTGTTGGATCTAGTACTGCATTAGCGAAGCCCTCAAATGGAATTAATTGTTTTGTAGGATTAGTACCATCTCCTCCATTTAAATCAAAGTGAAGCTCGTATGAATTGCGTGTCCATTGCGCATAGAGCGTCACATTTCTAGATGGCATACGTGTATAGTCAAAATCCCAACGTATACCTGTCCCATCGATTTGGGTATTCCATTCTTTAAATGTGAATCCTGTTCTTACAGGATCTGTAACTGCTTCAGCTAGCTCATCAAATTGAATCCCTTGAGGAGTAGGTGTTTCGCCTGTACCTCCATTTAAATTGAAGTTAAGTTGATATTTATTTACTTGCCATTGGGCATACAAAGTGAAATTAAGTGCAGGCATTCTATCCAATTCAAAGTTCCATGTTTGACCAGTACCATCCTGTTGCGTATTCCACCCAACAAATGTAAAACCTTCTCTATCAGGGTTATCTGGTTGTTCTATAAAATCATTAAACTGAACCCATTGACTAGGTGGAATCATACTTTGTCCACCATTTAAATTAAATGTAACCCTGTAATGATTTATTTCCCACTGTGCATAAAGAGATACTTCCCCAGCAGGCATACGGTCAGTCGCAAAATCCCAATTTTGACCCGAACCATCTTCTTCTGTATTCCAGCCTATGAATGTATATCCTTCTTTAACAGGATCTTGAACTGGCATAATAAAGTCATTAAATGCAACATGTTGACTTGTAGGTGGAGTGCCTGTACCCCCATTTAAGAAGAAATGGACATGGTATCGATTCACTTGCCATTGTGCAAATAGAATTGTATCTTCTGCTGGTTTTGTTGTTGTTTCAAACTGCCAATCTAAGCCACTTCCATCTGAGCTTGTATTCCAACCAGTAAAAGTGTACCCAATCCTTGTAGGTTCATCAACTGGTGTCGCAAGTTGACCAAATAGCACACTTTGACTCGCTGGAGGCACACCTTGTCCTCCGTTTAGACTAAAGTGGAGATTAAAGCTGTCTAAGTCCCATTGCGCATAGAGGGTAATGTTTTGACCTGGCATTCGGTTTTGACTGAAATTCCATTGTGTTCCTGAACCATTTTGTTGTGTATTCCATCCAACAAAAACATGACCAACTCTTGTTGGATTTGAAACAGGCGAAATTAAATCTTCAAATGGGACCAATTGTGATGTTGGGGTATCCCCCTCACCTCCATTTAAATCAAAATCAACGAGAAAACTACTTCTCTCCCATTGAGCATAAATTGTAAATGAGAAGTCAGGCATTACGCTATTTTCAAATTCCCATTTAAATCCTGACCCATCCGGTTGCGAATTCCATCCAACAAATTGGAAACCTTCTCTAACTGGTGGGCTAACAGGTTCAGCTAAGGTATCAAATGGTATAGATTGGCTTGTTGGATTAGCACCTTGCCCTCCATTCAAATTGAAATGCAAGTCATAACGGCTTATTGTCCATTGAGCATAAAGGTCAACGTTATTAGCTGGCATCACTGAAGAATCAAAAAACCATGTTTGTCCGCTTCCATCCTCTTTTGTATTCCATCCTTCAAATGTATACCCTACACGAATAGGATTATCTACTGGTGTCGCCAGACTATCAAACATGACCATTTGTGGTGATACAATTGGTCCTACGCCCCCAACCAAATCAAAAGATAATGCATAGTAGTTTACTTCCCATTGAGCATAAAGCGTTATGTTGTTTGCAGGCATTGTATTGACGTCAAATAACCAATCAGTACCACTACCATCAACATTTGTATTCCATCCAATAAATCGATGCCCAACCCTTGTTGGTTCACTTGGTTGATTGACTAAGCCTCCGAACTCAACAAGTTGAGTTTCTGGTTGACTACTATCTCCTCCGTTCAAGTTAAAACTAACAACGAATGAATCTATTGCCCATTGGGCATAAAGTGTCACATCATTTGCCGGCATTCTAGTGGAACTAAAATCCCATGTAACACCGCTGCCATCTTGACTCGTATTCCACCCTATAAAGTTAAATCCTTCTTTAACAGGGTCCTCTACAGGACTCGCTAATTGATTAAAAATGATGAGTTGACCTACAGGATTTGGTCCATATCCGCCACGAATATCAAAAGTTAATTGATAGCTATTTACTTCCCACTGTGCATAAAGTGTCACATCATTTGCTGGCATTCTAGTGGAACCAAAATCCCATGTCGTGCCACTACCATCTTGATTGGTATTCCAACCAACAAATGTATGTCCTTGTTTAGATGGCTCTGCTACAGCAGCTGCCAAGTATTCAAAAGGAACTGATAGTGGTAGAGGCGCTACGCCATCTCCCCCGTTTAAATCAAAGTTCAATGCATAACTATTTCTTGACCACTGAGCATATAAGTAGGTGTCATTTGCTGGTTTTGTCATGTTTTGAAAATCCCAAGTGATACCATCTCCACCTTGGCTTGTATTCCATCCACTAAAACTAAATCCTGTTCTTATAGGATCATTTACAGGCATAATAAGGCTTCCAAAAAAAACCTCTTGGCTTTCAGGTGCTTGTCCCTCTCCACCGTTAAGACTGAAATGAACATTAAATGTATCCAGCTCCCATCGTGCATACAAAGTAACATGATTTGCAGGCATAAGTGTTGAGTTGAAATCCCAACTCACACCACTACCATCAATTTCAGTATTCCATTCAACAAAAACATGTCCTATTCGAGTTGGATTCGTCACTGGATTTGCTAAAGCTTCAAAAGGAACTGATTGTGTACTTGGTGCAACCCCATCTCCGCCATTTAGATTGAAGCTTAAGTTATAACTGTTTCTCGTCCATTGTGCATAGAGTAGTAAATCTTGGGCAGGCATTCTATTTGTATTAAAATCCCATGATAAGCCTGAACCATCCTGACTTGTATTCCAACCATCGAATGTAAAACCTTCTCTTATAGGTGTTGCAACTGATGTCACTAATTCATTAAAAAGTACGTCTTGACTTTCAGGGTTTAAACCCATACCACCATTTAGATTAAAGTGTAGTTGGTAGGTATTGATTTCCCATTGTGAATACAAATCTAAAGGACCTGAAATCATTCGATCCAAATCGAAATTCCAATTTGCCCCACTTCCATCTACGACAGTATTCCAACCATTAAATGTATGACCAAGTCTGGTAGGGTTTTCCGGTTCAATAATTAAATCCCCGAAATTGACTTCCTGACCAGGTATCGCTGCACTTTCCCCGCCATTTAAATGAAACGTAACTGGATATTGGTTGACGTCCCATTGTGCATAAAGTTCAATGTCTTGGCTTGGCATAAGCGATGTATTAAAGTCCCATGAAACACCACTACCATCAGGTGCTGTATTCCAATGATTAAATGTAAAGCCAACTTTTGTGGGATTGTCAACTGGGTTAGCCAATGTGTTAAATGGTACGAATTGTTCTAACTCAAAATCACC
>CAZWEF010000053.1:0-11565 GCA_964632125.1 uncultured Erysipelotrichales bacterium | reverse complement strand
TTGTTATGATATAAGTGTCCCAAAGATAATAACATATATATTTCCCCTTTTAAAAGAACATCTCCCCCGGATGTTCTTTTGTTTATCTTAACTTGGTTCTCTATTTAATAAAGAATTATTTACTTTTCATGTTCACATTCAGTTCATCATCCATTGTTATGATATAAGTGTCCCAAAGATAATAACATATATTTCCCCTTTTAAAAAGAACATCTCCCCCGGATGTTCTTTTGTTATACAAATATTAAGATTTCAATATACTAAAATAAAGAATCTAATAGTATAATGTAGTTAGGTTAGGAGGTTTGTTATGTTATTTTATTTGTTCCCCCTTATTTTCTTTATCTTTTTTATACTAATCTATTTATTTGAACCCAGAACCACTCTAACTGGTATTATCTTTGTTTTATTCTTAGGTCTTTCCTTTCTTGGCATTGGTAAATTTAGTTCAGATCATTTGTTTTACACATTAAGCAACATACTGTTTTTAATATTATTGTTAATTCTAGCGCCACTACCATTGTATTATACTGTATTTTGCTTTATCGTTTTAAAAAGTAACTATACTTTAATTAGGCGTGAAGGGTTTCATCAAAAAAATATACTAAGTATCTTATTTATTCTATTGACAATCATCTCAATTGTTTTATTGCCATTCATCAGACTCAATCAATACCATCCCATTGTCATCATAATCCTCGAAATCATTATGATTGGTAGTTACTACTTTATTGCTTTGTTTGCGATGTACTACCTAACTTATTTGATTAATCAGTTTACAGTAATCGGTAAAATTGATTACATTATTGTTCTTGGTAGTGGCTTAATTAATAATCAAGTCCCACCGCTTCTTGCCTCTAGAATAAACAAAGGTATTCACTACTACAAAAAAACAAAAACCAAACCAACTATCATTTTTTCTGGAGGTCAAGGTAATGATGAATCCATGAGTGAAGCTCAAGCAATGGCTAATTATGCTTTACAAAAGGGTGTTAATTTAGATCATATTATCATTGAAGATCAATCCTTTTCAACCTACCAAAATCTTAGAAATAGTAAGCGACTCATACCAAAGAATGCCCATGTTTTGATTACTACAAGTAATTTTCATATACTACGTGCACTCATAATCAGTCGGAGACTAAAAATGCGTGCTAAGGGAAGAGGTGCTCATACAAAGTTTTATTTTTGGATGAATGCCTTCATTCGTGAATTTATTGCTTATCTAAGAGATAGCTTGGTAGCTCAAGCTATGATTACATTTCTGATTATCATGCTTGTCATTGCTTATAACTTAATCCTATTGATATAGGCTTAAAACATATAAATAGTCATACTGTGATATCTGATTTTCATCACAATTTTAGATCATAATCAGTTTATTAAAAAAAAAGATGCAATTAAGCATCTTTTCGTTTAAGCCGATACCCTACACTGACATGCGTTTGAATATAGGTAGGGTTTGCAACATCTGGTTCAATCTTCTTCCTTAAAGTAGCCATGAACACTCTTAATGAAGGTAAATCTTCTTCAATAGCGTGCCCCCATATCTCTTTTAATAAAAAATTATGGGATAAGACCTTATCTTCATTTTGTGACATAATCACAAGTAACTTGTACTCAATTGGCGTTAAATGGATTTCTTTTTCATCAAGCATCACCTTTTGAGCTTGGTAATCAATAGTTAAGTAACCATTCTTATAAATTGGTTGTCCTTCTTCCGCTTGTTTCATGCGTCTAAATCCCACACGGACACGTGCTAACAACTCATCAATACTGAATGGTTTTGTTAAGTAATCGTCAGCACCTGCATCTAAAGCTTGAACCTTATCCTCATCTCTGACACGAGCACTCACGACAATGATATGTGCTTGTGACCAGCTTCGTATTCTCTTGATGACTTCAATACCATCCATGTCTGGAAGCCCTAAATCAAGGACAACTAAGTCTGGTTGTTTGCTTACCATTAGTTTTAAAGCATCATGACCATTTTTCGCAACTAAAAAGTCATATGTATTTAGCTTCAAAGTAGATTGAATTAAATTGAGAATTCGTTGATCGTCTTCAACGATCAGAATATACTGGCTCATCAAACCCCTCCTTAACATCCAAATAAAATCCAAATATAGCCCCACTTGGTTGATTATGACGATAATAGATTTCACTTTGATGTGCTTTCATTATCTCTTGACACAAATACAAACCAAGACCTAAACCTCTTTGGTGATCTTGTTTATCTGAGATGGCATAAAACTTCTCAAACAAATGTTCAAGCTTAGCACCTTTTATACCTGGACCATTATCCATAACTTCAATTTGAATACGTCCATTTATGCGTTTAGTCGTAATATGAATGACTGAATCGTCATTTGAATACTTATTGGCATTTGTGATTAAATTAACTAAAACTTGAACCAATAATTGTCCATCAACTAAAACAAGTGATGCATGAGGATCCAACTGCAGTTTAATTTCTTTTGAAGCCATTTGCTTTTGACTGTGTTTGACAGCTTCATAAATAAGATCATCGACTAATTCAATTTGTGTGTTTAAACGAATGTTCTCATCTTCAATTTTAGTCAGTGAGAGTAAATTTTCAACCAACTGTAACAACCATGATGCTTCATCTTCAATTGCATCCAATGATGGATGAGATACCTCTTGTTTAAGTAATTGCGCATAACCAACAATGCTTGTAAGTGGTGTTCGAATATCATGAGATATTGAACGGAGTAAATCCGCTCTTAACCGCTCATTATCAGCTTTAGCTGCACTTTTAGTTAAGTTAAATTTCTCAATTGCCAACGAGATTTCACCCAATAACGATTTCAACAAAGATTGTTCAAATGGCGTTACTAACTGATCTGGCTTCAAACAAATACCAATGACTGCTAAACTCTGATCTCTACTTTGTACTGGGATATACAAAGCATGAGCTCCCGGCAAGCTTGATGTCCCGACACCCGCTCGCTTACGATTTGAAAAAGCCCATGAAGCAACTGCTTGTTCCTCCGATTTTGTATACATAGCTTGATCTTCTATTTGAAAAAAGTGAGGCACCAATCCATTTTCATACGTATAAAACACAATCCCACAATCAAATAACTTATTCAACACTTCCATAGAATGTAATGCAATTTCATCAAGATCTTCACTCAGACCAAGCTTTTTACTTGTTTGAAACAAAAGGTCAACACGGTAAGCTCGCTTCGCTTCATTTTTTGCATGACGACGAATGCGACTAATCAATGTCGATGTGATGATTGAAACAAGCCACATACCCACAATTATTGAAATATAGTTTGGATCTTGAATAGTAAGACTATGATAAGGTGTCACAAACATCCAGTCAAACAAGAACAAAGATACAATTGATGCAATAAAACCATAAATAAAATGATTGGTAATTAAGGCAATCGCTTGAATACCAAGTAAATACAGGGTAATCATGTTTATATTTGAAAACCCCATACTTTGCAGTACCCAACCCAAGACCGTAACACTAAGTAAAATCGAACTTGTTTTGGCTAAATCTTTTGGCGAAAAAACAAATCGTTGAAGAAGTTTTGGCGCCTTTATACCATCAAGTGAAGGTACAATATAAACCTCTGTTTGATCGACTAACTCCATTAATTGATCAACAAATCGTTTTGTTTTAAATAGCGCCTTGCGATCACTTGAACGTCCAACAATAATTTTGGTAACACCACTCATTTTCGCATACTCAGCCACTTGCTTCGCTTGATTTTCACCATATAAAGCAACGATCCTTGCACCAAGGTCTTTTGCTAATTTAGCATTCTCATGAAGTTGTTGCTCAATTTGACCATTAAAATCTTCTCGATCGGGTGTCTCAACATAAACCGCAGTAAGTGGTGCCATGAACGCTTGACTCATTCTAGCAGCTGCTCGGATTACAGCACTGTTGGTTGGAGCACTCGTGATGCAAACAAGAACATGTTCATCATTTGGTTTCGCATGGATTGCATGCTCATGATTTTGTATCAAGTTAAGTCGATCAACCATCAGTTTGAGCGCAATTTCTCTTAGAGCAACTAAGTTTTCTTTCTTAAAGAAATGATTCAACGCTTTTTCTGCTTGTGTCGCTTGATAAACTTTACCTTCATTTAATCGTTGAATTAAATCATCTGGTTCAATATCAACAAACTTTACCTGATCAGCTTCATTAAACACATAATCAGGTACCCGTTCTTTAACATTAATCTTGGTGATCAAAGCAATTAAATCATTCAAACTTTCAACGTGTTGAACATTGACTGTTGAATAGACATCAATACCTGCTACCAAAAGTTCTTCAACATCTTGGTATCTTTTTTTATGACGCATACCATCTGTATTGGTATGTGCCAACTCATCGATTAATACCAATTCTGGTTGACGAGCAAGTATTGCATCTAAATCCAATTCTTTTACTTTAATACCACGATAATCTATCCAAATTGGTGCAACTTCTTCAAGTCCCTCTACAAGCGCCATTGTATCAGGCCTTTGATGTGCTTCAACATATCCGATAACAACATCAATTCCATTTTTTTTGGCGACATGGGCAGCCTCTAACATGGCATATGTTTTTCCAGCGCCAGCGACATAACCAAAAAATATCTTTAATCGGCCTTTTTTTTGCCCCATGTTTACCCTCCTATTTTCGGTCTAATGCTTGATTTAATTGTAACACATTCACATAAGAATTCCCAAAAAGATTTAACCATTGTTTACGCGATTCTTTTGTAATCAATGCTTCAACATCCTCTAACGCCATACCTCTACTTTTTGCCACACGTTCTGCTTGAAACATAGCACCTTCAATACTTAAATGAGGATCAAACCCACTTGCTGAACATGTCACAAGTTCAACTGGTATGGTTTGTCCTGGATGTAACTTTTGTATCTCTTGAATACGTGTTTGTAAGACATCTTGATATGCCTTAGATGTCACTGCCTCATTACTTCCCGCAGCAACCACAGGATTGGTGTCATCATGGCAACTTGGTCGTGACCAAAAATAATTTGACTCTGTAAATGTTTGACCGAGCAATTCACTACCAATTGTCTCACCATCTTTTTGAATCAATGATCCATTCACTTGATGTGACATCGTTATTTGACCTACTCCCCAAACAATTGCAGGATAAATAATACCAAGTAACAAGGTTAGTACAAGGATTGCCTTTAAACTAATTAACCATTCTTTTTTCATTGTCTCACCCCAATTTCATCAGTACTAAAATCATATCAATTATTTTCAAAGCAATAAACGGTGTTATAATACCACCCAACCCATATATTAGTAGGTTTCTTCTAAGCAATTTATTAGCTGGTAATTCAACATATTTAACACCCCTTAAAGCAAGTGGAATCAAAGCAATGATAATTAGTGCATTGTAAATAATCGCCGATAAAATAGCACTTTGACTACTATGAAGTTGCATAATATTTAAGGCATTTAATTCAGGATAAATCCCGACAAATAAAGCCGGTATAATCGCAAAATACTTCGCCAAATCATTTGCAATTGAAAACGTTGTTAAAGCACCACGCGTCATTAATAATTGTTTACCAATACGAACAATTTCAATTAACTTTGTTGGTGAAGAATCTAAATCAACCATATTCCCAGCCTCTTTTGCTGCCTGCGTACCTGTATTCATGGCCACCGCAACATCAGCTTGAGCAAGCGCTGGAGCATCATTTGTCCCATCACCTGTCATAGCCACCAAATGCCCTTTTTGTTGATAACTTTTAATCATCTCTAGTTTCGCTTCTGGTGTGGCTTCAGCAAGAAAATCATCCACACCCGCCTCAGCTGCAATAGCGGCTGCTGTCAAAGGATTATCACCTGTAATCATAATGGTTTTAATCCCCATAACACGCATATCTTTGAACTTCTCTTTAACACCATCTTTAATAATATCTTTTAAGTAGATGACACCAAGTATTTCAAAATGTTCAGTTACAACTAATGGTGTCCCTCCAAGCGTTGCAATACGCTCAACAATACCATCTAGATCCTCTGGCACCACATGACCATGTTGAACAACATATTTTTTCATTGAATCAGCAGCACCTTTACGATACTCAATACCCTTCGCATCAATACCACTCATACGCGTTTGAGCTGTGAAAGGTATAAATGTTGCTTGAAGCTCACCTAGTTGTCTTTCACGTATGTTAAATTCATTTTTAGCCAAAATAACAACACTACGTCCCTCTGGCGTCTCATCAGCTAAAGAGGCAAGTTGAGCAACATCAGCCAAATGATAAGGATCAATGCCTGCAACAGGTATGAACTCAGCTGCTTGTCTATTACCAAGTGTAATGGTTCCAGTTTTATCAAGTAACAAAATATCCACATCACCTGCAGCTTCAATCGCACGACCACTCATTGCAAGCACATTGGCTTCATTTAAACGACTCATACCAGCGATACCAATAGATGAAAGGAGGGCTCCTATCGTCGTAGGTGCAAGACAAATTAACAATGCAACAAGTGCAGTAATAGATGTTGGATTGGTAATATGGTTCAAATCGGCAGCTAAATTAGTCATCGGAAGAAGTGCCATTGTAACCATCATGAAGATGATCGTTAATGAAATAAGTAAAATCTGGAGTGCAATTTCATTCGGCGTTTTTTTGCGTTTAGCCCCTTCAACCATGGCAATCATTTGATCTAAAAAGCTTTCACCAGGCTTACTTGTTACTTGAATAATAAGATAATCAGATGTAACGGTTGTCCCACCAGTAACTGCAGAACGGTCACCACCACTCTCTCTAATGACTGGTGCTGATTCTCCTGTTATAGCACTTTCATCAACTGATGCAGCGCCTTCAACAACATCACCATCCGCAGGAATTTGTTGCCCTGCTTTTACAAGCACCAGTTGACCAAGTGTCAGTTCACTTGACATCACTGTTTTGATGTCATCTTTTTTATCTAAACTCGGTATCACAAAAGCATCAACATCTTTTTTACTTGCTTTTAATGAAGCAGCTTGTGCTTTTCCTCTTCCTTGTGCAATGGCTTCAGCAAAATTACCAAATAACACAGTGAACCACAAGACAATCGTTACCAAATAAGTAAACAATGGCTTAGCATCCTGAAGATTAAACAATGATAGAATAGATAACAATGTTGTCATGATAGCTGCAACATAAACAACAAACATCACTGGATTTTGCATTTGATCTTTCAAACGCAGTTTGACAAAAGAATCCTTTAAAGCATCCATTAATATCTTTTTATTAAACGATGTTTTTTTCATGTTACATACCTCCTAACCATTTAAAATGCTCTGCAATTGGTCCTAGAGCAAGTGCCGGTAAAAAGCTTAAAGCACCAATTAAGACAATAACAATAAGCAATAGAATAATGAATAATGGTCCATCAGTTGGTAGTGTCCCACTACTTGTCGCGACGCTTTTTTTACTCGCAAGTGAACCAGCAAGTAAAATAACTGCAACCATAGGAACAAATCGAACAATAAGCATTGTCACACCCATTAAAACATTGAATAAAGAACCACTTGTAATTAATCCACCATAAGCAGAACCATTATTAGCACCTGCAGATGTAAAAGCATAAAGAATTTGTGTAAAACCATGAGCCCCAGTTGCAGTAATAGCACCAGTTATAGATGGTAAAAGCATACCAACCATACTTAGTAGCAGAATCATAAATGGTGGTACAAGCACAACGATAATGGCCATTTTCATTTCAAATGGTTCCACTTTCTTTTTAAGATACTCAGGTGTTTTACCAACCATTAACCCAGCTATAAATACGGTCAATAATGCAAAACAAAGCATCCCATAAAGACCACTACCAACACCACCAAAGACAACTTCACCAGTTTGCATTAAAAATAACTGTGTAAATCCACTAAGTGGCATAAAACTTTCATGAACACTATTTACTGATCCACTTGAGGCCGCTGTTGTAAAGACTGACCACATGGAAGATCCGTCAATGCCAAAGCGAAGTTCTTTCCCTTCTAGATTCCCCATAGTAACAGCTTGATTCAATAATGCTCTTGATTCAGACATGTAAACAACGGCTAATGACGCAATCAAAATGGTTAACATAACAATTACCAATGCACGTCCTTGTTTCTTATCCTCAATCATTCGTCCAAACGCAAAACAAAGTGCAGCAGGAATCAGTAGAATACTACCCATTTCAATCGCATTACTTAATGCTGTTGGATTTTCATAAGGATGTGCACTATTAGCACCATAATAGCCACCACCATTTGTACCTAGCTGTTTAATCGCAACTTGCGACGCTGTTAAACCAACAGGTACTTCTACCGTTGTTTGTGTCTCGTATGTTTGGTAAACCACTTTTTGATTCATACTTTGAACAACACCTTGTGACATTAACAATGTTGCCACAACTAATGATAATGGTATCAACAAATAAACAATGGTTCGAACAAAGTCTTGCCAAAAGTTGCCAATGGTTTGACTGCTTTTAAACATAAACCCTCGAACCAACGCAAACAACACAGAGATACCAATTGCTGCACTGACAAAGTTTTGAACTGTTAAACCAATCGTTTGTACCCAAGGTGCAAGTGCAACTTCACCCACATAGGATTGCCAATTGGTATTGGTCACAAAACTTGCCGTAATATTGAATGCCATCGCTATTGTAATGTGTTGATTAGAAATCACATTTTGCAGCATCAAAAGACCAAATAAAAAAACAAAAGACACAAAAGACAGTGCTAACACATGTTTAATGTATTTCTTAGGACTCATTGATTGATTCGCATCAACACCCAATACACGATATAACTGTTTCTCAATAGGTAATAAAAGCTTTGATAAAAAGACCTTTTTCCCCGTCATATATGCTGCCATATACTTCCCTAAAAACCAAGCTAAGACCATGACAACGATCAAGATCATAAACATTTGTATTATTGCCATTATGATTCCTCCCTAAACAACATGTAAAACAAATAACCTAATAAACCTAAACTAATCATCAAAATAACTATTGTAATAATTGCCATTGTTTCCCTCCATTGAAGTAGTATAACATCATCTAAATTAAAATGGTATAAAGCTTTACCCATTTGTATTAAGAATGTATAAAGATTGAATCAGAAGTCATATTAAATAATACTTTCTCTTTTCTTTACAATACTTTTGAACATCATCAACTTCCAAAGACACACTTAAATAAAATTGATTTCTATAAATAGTGGTCACATTACTTCACTTATCATGTTTAAAGTATAGCATAAACGATTGCCCTCTTCAAGAACCCTATGAGACGCTAATTGTCTCCATTTCTCTATTTGAAATCCATTCAGAATAGGATGTTTTATTGCATAATAAAAGTGCCACAACAAGTGACACCGTTTTTCAACTATCTTTATATAAACATATTAATGCTTCATGTATCTCTTGACAAGCATAATTCTCAAAGGAAACATACAATCAATACATGCAGTAATCATCAAACCAAAACAAACACCAATAAAAACAGGCAATCCCATCAATAAGCCAATAAATGGTGATAACCAAACAATAAATCCAATGAACCGTTTTCTAGCTAGTGTTGCCAATGTTAACCCACTAAAATAGCCTTGAAGCGTTAATATAAACATGGCTGTTAGCGATAGAAAATGTAAGACATCACGCGCTAATGATGGAAGTGAAATGGGTATCAAATTAGCTATAATGAGTAATGTTAATAAATAAATCAGTGATTGGGGGAGTTGAATCGTTACAATTGGTGGTATCTTAGGAACATGTTTGTTCAAACGAATAATGACAATATGTGATCCATAGACTATGAATATAGCTGAAAAAAGTGAGACTGAAATAAGTGAAATAAACATGACATTTTTAATAAGCGCCATTTGCATCACAATACCAGTCATACTTTCAACAATCTTTACCATCTCAATTGTTTCTTGATAGAGATCCACACCAAGCAAGGCTGAAAAAACAAAATACACCAAAATATTCTCAATAATTGATACAATAAACACTAAAAAAATTAACAATCGTGTGTCTTTAAATGGTCGATGGAATCCATACCCAACAACCAACCCTGATATTAGTGCACTAAGTAAAATAATATAGATCAGTGGATTTGCAAATAAAAACGATAAAACAAGCATGCTTGCAAATACAATCAATGATTTTTTGAATCCATGTTTGTATCCATATACCGCAAGTGGGATTGGCAGTAAAAATGGCACTGTTGTTGCGATGTTATTTGCGAGAACGCGATCAAGTAAAAGGATAAAGCCATAAATGGCACTTACCATAGCCCCTTCAGTAAGTGCTCGAACACTTGTTTTCATATATATGAAAACCTCCTGTTTAGGAGGTTAATCAGCCACATATGGAAGCAAAGCCATTTGACGCGCTCTTTTGATTGCAATTGCAAGCGGTCTTTGGTATTTTGCTTTTGTTCCAGTTACACGTCTAGGAATAATTTTTCCGTTTGGGGCAATAAAACGTTTCAACAAATCGATATCTTTATAATCGATATGCGTAATTTTATTTTTAGTGAAGAAACAAACTTTTCTTCTTGAACGTTGTTTTCTAAAAGCCATGAGTACACTTCCTTTCTTTAAAATGGAATATCATCATCTGAGATATCAAACGTTGCATCAAATGCACTGAAATCATCATCGAATGATGGTGCAGGTATCTGCTGATTATTTGGTTGATTCATAGGCATTGTTGCGTTCATGTTTGTTGTAGGTCTTTGTTCACGTGACGCTTTAGTTTCCAAAAACTGTACTGAATCACAATTCACTTCAACAACATAAACCATCTTACCATCTTGACCTTGGTAACTTCGAGATTGAACACGACCTTCAACCCCTACTAAAGCACCTTTGCTTGTATAACGCGCAACATTTTCAGCTGCCTTATTCCAAACCACACACGGAATAAAATCCGCTTGACGCTCACCATTTGGCCCCGTATATGTACGATTAATAGCCAATGTAAAACTCGTTACTGCAGCACCTGTTTGTGTTCTTCTTAGTTCTGGATCTTTAGTAAGACGACCAACTAACACAACACGATTCATGATTAAGCCTCTTCGCGAATGATCATATGACGAATGACATTGGCGTTGATTTTAATTAAACGATCAAATTCTTTGATACTATCCGCTGTTGCATTTGCTTTAAGCACAACATAGTAACCTTTTTTGAAATCGTTAATCTCATATGCTAATTCTCTTTGTCCCCACTCATTAACATTAGTCACTTCATCAAGCACTCCATTAATGGTTTCCATTGCTGCAGTTCTAGCTGCATCATCTAATTCAGGACGAAGAATATACATGATTTCATATTTATTCATCTTTGCACCTCCCTATGGTCTATTGGCCCTAATGGGCAGAGAGTAATGGTCGTATTTACTCGCTTATACATTATAGCACAACCATTTATTGATGTAAATAGCTCCTATTTAATATCTTTTCATGTGCTTTGTTTATATGTTACAATAGATACGAGGTGATGATATGCAACTTACAAATGCACAACTACAAACAATGTCTTCAAGTAT
>CAZWEF010000052.1:0-11850 GCA_964632125.1 uncultured Erysipelotrichales bacterium | reverse complement strand
GAAGCAATGTCAAGATTAAAAGCGATTGTACTAAATATTCAAGATGAAATCAAATAACTGCTAAGGCAGTTTTTTTTGAAACACATGCTTTTCTAAAACACATACGATAGTTTATTTGGCTATAGAAATGCAAAAGACTAGAAATGTCTAACTAGATAAAAAAAGGACCACCTAAAGGTCCTTTTTACATGTATCATGATTAATTAAAGAATGATTGTGTCCAAGCATCTTCTTCAATTACTGCTTGTTTAATTGCTTCAGCTAATTCTTGAATTTCTTGTTGAGCATGTGTATTTGGATTTCTTTTTTTATAAAACTCTAAGATACTTCTTAGATTGCCAGTTAGGACAAGGTTACACAGGGTTGCATTTGGTAACACCATGCGTGCATCTTCTGAGGCGATTTTGAGTTGCTTTAACTCATCGTAAGCTTCTTGAATCGCTTTTGTCATACGATCATAGATTGCTTTAGCTTCCTCGTTTTTAGCAACACTATCAGGCATGTAAAATGAAGCACCTTGTGCCTTCGCTTGACTTGATAACGTCACATAACGTTGGCTTTGAACCGAGTAACTAAAATGACGATGTCGCGTTAACTGCGCAAGTAACGTACGTGAAACCCCCTCAATTGTAAAAGTATAATTAATATGTTCTAAAGTTGAGGTATGACCTGAGCTGGTAATGTGTTTGATTAAGGCATCTGCACCACGCTTACCTTGATCATCACTATTTGTGTTCTCAGGTAAAAATTTATCTTTTTCAACCAAATAAATAGATGAAGGATTCAAATGCGAATAACATGTACGAATGGCTGTAAAAGCAACAATCTTAGTTTCTTCGACAGGGTTTTCGTAAATCTCTTTCATCTTATTTGTTAACTGTGTTTTAGCAAGTAACTGTACTTTCATGATAATCTCCTTTTTTTAATGTCTTTTATATGAATCAGTGACAACTCTGTATCTTTTAAAAACTGTTCAATCTTAGCTGTAGGCAAAACAAATTGAGAAACATGATGGGCATCACTGCCAACTGTGATTAATGTCCCACCCAACTGTTTATACAAACGATAAACATCAACTAAAGCAAGATAATGAGACTTTTGACTAAGCAATTTGGTGTTGAGTTCAATGATTTGTCCACGTTCAATGATGCAACTTAGTATATGACTGATGGTATCGCGAAACATAGGATCATTGACATAAATAGGCTCGTGTGTATAACGCATAGGATAATCAATATGACCAAGCACATCAAATCCATCAAACTGTTGAATGGTACTTAACATGTGTTGATAGTAACGCTCAATGTCTAGTCTAGGTTGGTTTGATAAGCGAATGGTTGTAGCAGCATCTTGACCATTAATGGTATGGATAGAACCAATAATTAGGTCAAAACGATTATCCTTAGAAATATCGTGCATGTCAGCAAGATATGCCACATTTAAACCAAGCTCGACACCGATCAATAAGTGGTTATAAGATAATTGATTCAACATATCAAAATAACTGGACTTGTTTAAGTAAGTGCCTAAATCAGGATCGTGATGATCTGTAACAACAAACCCAATACCATGTATCTTGGCTAAGTCGATGTATGCTTGTGGTTCAACTTGACTATCAGGAGAAAACTTTGAGTGACAATGTGTATTGTAAATCATAACTGCCTCCTCTCATCATCAGTATAACAAAATCATAAACAAAATGAAAACCAATAAGCAAAATTTAATGGTAAAATGATCAATCATTTGTTACAATAAGTAAGGACAGTTCGAAAGCCTCCTGTCTAAAAATAAAACTAAGGCAACTTACATGTAAGTGCATGGAAAGGAATCAAATGACAACAAAAAAATTAACCAAAATTGCTATTGTAGCTGCTATGTATGTGGTTATGACACTTTCACTAGGTCAGTTTAGTGCTGGAGAAATTCAATTTCGATATGCAGAAGTACTGAACCTATTGGCGTTCATTAGTCCAATTTACATTGTATCGCTCACTCTTGGGTGCATGATTGCAAATTTCTTTATTTATGGTCCCATCGATATGATTGTTGGTGGACTTGCAACATTACTCACAGCGTATCTTATTTATCAATCTAAATCATTGTTTAAAGCATCTTTTTGGCCATTACTTAATGGACCTATTATTGGCTTACAACTCTATGTGGTTTTACAAAAGCCATTATGGTTGTCAATTATTGCCATTACAGTGAGTGAATTCATCATAATGGTGTTAATTGCTTATCCGCTTTTTAAGTTAATTTTTAAACAACAACGCTTGTTGACGTTACTTGAGGCTGAAACGTCAATCATGTCTAAAAAGAAGTTGAAATAAACCAGGAAACTGGTTTTTTCTTTGTGCTTTTTATGCTGAATATGTTAAAATAGTATTAAGAGGTGATCATGTGAAAAAGTGGTTAACATTGATGTTTTGTATCCTCCTTATTGGCTGTCAAACAACATCACAACATATTGATATTAAGTTATCAAAAGCCAAGACAATTGACCTAAACTTACAACAATTAGATCACCCTGGTTTTGCTTACTTATTCAATGCCAATCAAGATCTTGTTTATGCTGACGACGATTGTTTTGTGTATAAACAAAATTCAGCAACCAGTTCAAGTCTATACTACGTTGATCTTGCTAACATGATACCTGTTTTGATTGCCCATGGTATTGCTTTAGAAGAGGCACCTACACCGATTTATCAAGCCTTTAGTATGGAATCGGATGCGTTTTACTTCACGACATTTCAAGCATCCTTAACACCTAGTCAACGCCAAGGTAGTGCAAACGAAACTCATGATGGCTATCAGATTATGCGTTGGGAAAAGCAAACAGGTACACTTACAGTGGTTTTAAGAGATGCCATATTAACATCAGTTAATCAAAACAAACTATATGCGGCTTCAATTCAAGATAAAGGATTTGTTGATTATTTTGAACTTAATCTTGACACCAATCAAAAAACCATCATTCAGACATTTGAATCATCTCCATCTTCTATCCAAGGATCATCAGGCACTGGGATTGTCTCTTATGTTAAACATAATGCTGTTTATGTAGATGTCTATGAACAAACAAGTCATTACCAGCATTATCGGATCGATGATCAAGATGTGTTGGTAAATGTCTTTAGACATGATTTATTTATTGAACAATATGTGCTAGGAAGGGTGTATGATTATGAGATGTCTACTAATCAATTGTATGTTGGGCGACATACAGGTGTAGATTTAGATGCAATGTATGTGACCACCCATTTGATGCCAGATAAAGTCATAATCATTGACTATCAAAATAAAGTCGTTTATGAAGTGAAAAAACAATTGACATAGGGTCTTAGACTGTGATATGATTACCAAGTAAGTTTAGAAAGTAGAAGGCCCTTCTTCTCACCTGATGTCTATTGACATGGGTCAAGTGCTAAGATAAAAATGTAACTTGAGTGGGCCTTTTAGGCTCATTTTTTATATCAGGAGGTGCTTAATTATAGCAAAAATGACAAAACCAAGTCAAGATGATTTGGTCAATGAAGCCATTCGCTTCAAAGAAGTCCTTGTGATTCACAACAATGATCAATTAGGTGTTATGTCGCGCTTTGATGCATTAGCCAAAGCAGAGGCACTTAGTTTGGATTTAGTATGTGTTGCACCAAAGGCAGAACCACCAGTTTGTCGTATTATGGATTATGGTAAGTTTCGATTTGAAAAACAAAAACAACAAAGAGAAGCACGTAAAAATCAAAAGATTGTTTCAATTAAAGAAGTTCAACTATCACCAGTTATTGGTGAACATGATATTGAAACAAAAAAACGTAATGCCATTAAATTCCTTGAAAAAGGCGACAAAGTAAAAGTATCAATTCGTTTTAGAGGGCGCCAATTGGCTCATATTGATATTGGGCAAGCAGTGCTCGATGAATTTGTTAGTCAATTAGAAGAATATGGTGTTGTGGAAAAGAAAGGGAAGCTCGAAGGGCGTACCATTCAAACCATCGTAGCACCTAAAAAGAAATAAGGAGGTAAATGTTATGCCAAAAATGAAAACAAAAAAAGCACTAAAAAAACGTGTAAAAGTAACAGGGACTGGGAAATTGAAACGTAGTCATTCACATATTTCTCACTTGTCACACAACAAATCACAAAAACAAAAAAGACATTTACGTAAGTCAGCTCTGATTTCTGCATCAGACTACAAACGTATCAAAACATTAATTTAGTAAGGGAGGGTTTACAATGCCAAGAGTAAAAGGTGGCGTCGTTGCTAGAAGAAGACGTAAGAAAGTAATTAAATTATCAAAAGGGTATTTTGGATCAAAACATGCTTTATATAAAACAGCACATGAACAGGTGATGAAATCACTTGCATATGCATATCGTGATCGTAAACAATTAAAACGTGAAATGAGAAAATTGTGGATTGCACGTATTAATGCTGCTGCAAGAATGCACGATTTATCTTATTCAAAATTAATGCATGGATTAAAATTAGCTGGGATTGAAGTAAATCGTAAAATGTTATCTGAAATCGCAATTCATGATGCAGCTGGTTTTGAAGGATTGGTTAATCAAGCTAAAAAAGCTTTATCAAGTCCAAAACAAGAAGTGAAGGTAGAAGCGAAAAAAGAAACGAAAAAAGAAGCGAAAGTTGAAGTGAAAGAAGTGGTTGCACCATCTGATGATTATGCATCTATGACTGTTTCACAACTTAAAGAATTGGCTAAAGAACGTAATATTAGTGGTATTTCTGCAATGAAAAAAGCAGAATTAATTGAAGCGTTATCAAAATAGAACTGTCTAAGACAGTTTTTTTATTTGATTGCAATTAAAACATGAATTCTTTATAATAAATAAGAGGTGATTTGATGGAAAAACTAAATGAATTATTTAAGATTCAAGCTATTTTGGATCAACGTATTGTGACCCAACATCAACTACAAAACACTGATTTAATTGAAAATAAATGTTTAGCACTGCTTGTTGAACTTGGTGAACTTGCAAATGAGACGCGTTGTTTTAAACATTGGAGTACCAAAGGACCATCAACAAAAGACGTCATCTTAGAGGAATATGTTGATGGGTTGCATTTTATTCTATCGCTTGGTAATGAACTAGGGTTTCAAGACACACAGATTAGGATAAAAAATAGTGAAGGCTCATTGGTTACTTTATTTAATCATATGTACCAATTAATCACATCATTTACAATCAATCAAACAAAGTCATTGTATGAAGAAATGTTTCAATCATTCTTAGGATTAGGGTTTGTTTTAGGGTTTGATGAACAAGCTATAATGGATGCTTATATGGATAAAAATAAAGAGAATCATTTAAGACAAGAGAGGGGCTATTAAGATGGATCGACTTAAATTATTAGAAGCACTTACAACGGCGGATGGGATGTCAGGGTATGAAAAAGAAGCGTCACGTGTCATGAAAAACTGGATGTCTCCTTATGTTGATGTCATTGATTATGATGGACTTGGTTCTATCATTGGCATTAAAAAAGGGACGAAAGACGGTCTTAAAATCATGCTTGCTGGTCATTTAGATGAGGTTGGTTTCATGGTCTCTCAAATTGATGAACAAGGTTACTTGAAAGTGCATCCTGTAGGTGGTTGGTGGGGACATGTTCTACCAAGTCAGCTTGTGACCATTACAACCCATGATGGAAGAAAATACCCAGCAGTGTTTGGAAGCCAGGCACCACATGGTATGCCAGAAGCCATCAGAAACAAAGTTCAAGATGTCAAAGATCTGTATTTAGATTTAGGTGTTTATACAAAACAAGAAGTTCTTGACTTAGGAATTCAAATAGGGGATATGGTAACCCCAAAATCAGAATTTACGGTGATGGCAAACCCTGATTTCATTTTAGCAAAAGCGTTTGATGATCGTGTAGGCGCAGCTATTATTGTAGAAGTATTGGAACGTTTAAGTCACAGACCATTAAACAACACTATTTTTGGCGTGGGAACAACCCAAGAAGAAGTAGGTCTTAGAGGCGCAAAAACGGCAGCTAGTCATGTACAACCAGATTTGGCCATTGCACTTGATGTGACACTCAGTCAGGATGCACCTGGAAAAAAAGGTGATGCGAAGCTTGGTGTGGGGGCTGTTTTATCGATTAAGGATGCTTCAGTTATTGCGCACACTGGTTTACTTAGATACATGGAAACATTGTGTCAAAAAGAAGGGATTTCATTCACATATGATATCTTAGCAGCAGGTGGAACAGATTCAGGTGCCATGAGTTTAAATGGAAGCGGTGTTGTCAATATGACATTATCTATCCCTGCTCGATATGTTCATTCTCATCGCTCAATGGTTAACTTGAAAGACATTGAAGCAACTGTTTCTTTATTAACTGCTTTTTGTTTACAAGTCACAAAAGATGATTTAAAGGCATTACATGAAAGCAAACGCTAAACCCGATACAATTAACATAGGGGGTATCAGTTATTCATTTATGCTGGTTCAAAAAAAAATACGACACTATTACATGAGGATAAAAGATGAACAAGTTTATGTCAGTGTTCCAATCAATTATGATCAAGAGACATTAGCTAGTTTTTTACAAAAGTCGTTGCCAACATTACTTAAGCGTACATCAAAAGTTGAACCATTGTTTGACTTTAATCAAGGATATCTTGATTTTTTAGGTAATCGATATATCATTCATTTTAAGGAAGCCAAGCAATTTAGCTATGCATTTGATTCTCCATATGTCATGATTGAAGACAAAACATTAACGAGTGAAACCATTCAAAAAATACTTGAGCAAAATACTGTTACCCTTAAAGAACGATATGATGCTATCATCAACAAACACCCTGAATTTAAACAACCAAAACTTAAATTGAGGATGATGACATCTAAATGGGGTGTATACTATGTTCAAAAACATGAAATAACACTCAATAAGCGATTGCTTCATATGAGTCATGATTGTATCGATTATGTTATCTATCATGAATGCTGTCACTATTTCGAGCCCAATCATTCAAGTCGGTTTTATCAACGATTAAAAAATTATGTCCCTAATTATGTTAGCATCCAACAACAAATGAAAATGAGGCGTTTAAAATGACATTATCCAAAAACAAGCTCAAAGCGTTGAAAAAGTTACATCAAAGAAAATATCGAGAACAAGAACAGATGTATTTGATTGAGGGTTATCACTTGGTTGAAGAGGCGTATAAAGCTAAACAATTAATCGAGTTATTTGTTTTAGAAGGGATTGAACAAAAACTAGATGTACCTTACACAACCATTGACCAAGCAACACTGTATGCATTGGCGATGACCAAAACTCCACAACCAATCATTGGACTTTGCAACATGCATCATGTAAACGCGAAACAAAGTGACTATGTGTTGGCATTAGATGGCATTCAAGACCCTGGTAATCTTGGAACCTTAATTCGGACAGCCTTGGGACTAGGATTTGATTGTGTCTTGTTGAGTGATGATTGTGTTGAGTTATATCATGATAAAGTGATTCGCAGTGGACAAGGGGCCCATTTTCATTTAGAGATTAAAACCTGTAAGCATTTGAAAGATGAGATCATCAAACTAAGTAAGACACACCGTGTATTAGTCACTGATTTACAAGGAACAAATTTGATCGAAGGATCATTAGAACATGTGGTTTTGGTTTTAGGAAATGAAGGGAATGGCGTGTCAAAAGAAATCCTTGAATTAGGATTTGAACGCATAAAAATAGAGATGCATGGGATTGATTCGTTGAATGTTGGGGTAGCAGGTGCCATCTTAATGGATCGAATTAAGCGTTTTTGATAAAAAGATAGTTGTTTTATCACTGAATTATTGTATAATAAAATAAAGCGATGAAAAGGCATAGTACAAATAAACGTCTAACTAGGGAATGGTAACCATGACTGGAAGTTACCTTTAGAAACGGATTTGGAATTCACCTTGGAGCGTGGTTAAACACCAACGTACCCATGCGTTAAATGGTTGAGTGCACGATGAAATCGTGAATTAGGATGGTACCGCGTTTAACGTTCCTTTGGAGCGTTTTTTTAATTTGAAAAGGGGGCTAAGTTATGGAAGCATTAGCATTTTTAGATCAGCTTGTTGAACAAGCCAAAGAAGCATTGTCAACAGTTGAAACAACACAAGCATTACAACAATTAAAAGCAGAGTATTTAGGAAAAAAAGGACCTATTCAAGAAGCCATGATGATGATGAAAACATTATCAAATGAAGAAAAACCAGCATTTGGACAAGCCATTAATGATGTCAAAAAACAATTGACTGAGATGATTGAAACTAAAGATCAAACGTTGCAACAATTGGCCATGATGCAATCATTAAAAGAAGAAACAATTGATATCACACTACCATCAATTAAGATGCATCAAGGCTATGCACATCCTTTGAGTCAGTTAATTGAAGAAATAGAAGACTTGTTTGTTTCAATGGGTTATCAAGTTGCAGAAGGGCCAGAAATTGAAACCGATGCTTATAACTTTGAAATGTTGAACATTCCTGCAGATCATCCTGCAAGAGACATGCAAGATACATTTTACTTTGATCCTAAATTATTACTTCGTACACATACATCACCAGTACAAGCAAGAACCATGGAAGCAAGTGAGCAAGATTGTATTAAAATTATTTGTCCTGGTAAAACGTATCGTCGTGATGATGATGATGCAACACATTCTCATCAGTTTACACAAATTGAAGGGCTTGTGGTAGGTAAAAATATCACCATGGGAGATCTAAAAGGCACATTAGATTATGTCGTAAAAGCCATGTTTGGCCAAAAACGAGATATTCGTATGAGACCAAGTTATTTTCCGTTTACAGAACCGTCTGCTGAAGTTGATGTTAGCTGTTCACACTGTCAAGGGAAAGGGTGTCCGACATGCAAACACACAGGTTGGATTGAAATTTTAGGATCGGGTATGGTCCATCCAAATGTGCTTAGAATGGGTGGCTATGATCCAGAGATCTATACAGGATTTGCTTTTGGTGTCGGGATTGAACGCGTAGCCATGCTTCGCTATGGTATCGATAACATTCGCCATTTTTATACCAATGATTTGCGTTTCTTAGAACAGTTTAAAAGCCAATAGGGAGGGACATTATGAACTTAAGTGTTAATTGGATTAAGCAGTATGTCAATGTGGATCATGTCGACTTGAGTGTTCTAGCAAAAAAATTGACAGATTTAGGATTGGAAGTTGAACATGTGACCACCCTTGCAAGTGGCACAAACCTAGTAATAGGATATGTTGAATCAAAAACCAAGCACCCATCTGCAGATAAACTAAATGTTTGTCAGGTACGTGTCAGCGATGACTTAGTAACACAAATTGTCTGCGGGGCACCCAATGTAGATGCAGGACAAAAAGTCATCGTTGCACTTCCTGGCGCTGTTTTGCCGGGTGATGTTAAGATTAAAGCGTCAACTATTAGGGAAGTTGCATCAAATGGTATGATTTGTTCATTAAGTGAACTTGGCTATCCTAGTGCTTTCTTAACAGACAACCAACTAGCAGGCATTGAAGTTTTGCCTAGTGATGCACCAATTGGTAATCAAGATCCACTCGGCTATTTAGGCATTGATGACATCATTTTAGACATAAGTCTTACACCAAATCGTGCCGATTGTTTATCGATGTATGCCCTAGCTCATGAGGTCGCTACGGCATATGAATTAACTGTAAAAGCACTTGAACTTGATGTAAGTGTTGAATGTGATAAAACCATCAATCCAAGTATTGAAACAACACATGCAACTGGATTTGGACTTAGAGTGATTGAAAACATCACAGTTGAACCATCACCACAATGGCTTGTTAGATACCTTCATGCAGTTGGCATTAAATCAATTAATCAAGTGGTTGATTTATCTAACTTCATCATGATTGAAACAGGGCAACCAATTCATATGTACGATCTTGACCAATTATCTAACACACCACTAGGTGTACGTGATGGTATGACTGGTACACTTGAATTGCTTGATGGTAGTTGCATTGAACTTCATCCAGAAGATTTAGTGATTGTACAAGATGGGAAACCACTTGGTTTAGCTGGAGTCATGGGTGGTGAATCATCAAAGATTACCAATAACACGAAACGTATTTTAATCGAAGCAGCAATTTTTGATCCAGTTCGCATTAGAAATACAGCCAAACGTCATAACCTAACAACCGATGCTTCAATGCGTTTTATGAAAGGATCAATGTCGTTAAAACAAATTGAGATGGTACTTGATCGTACTGCACATATGATGGCGGCATTAAATGATGTAAAAATAGGACCTAATGCAGTTATTAAAACAAAAGAAACAAAAACAAAAAGAATATCAATACAACCAAGTGATGTGACACGTGTACTTGGTATTGAATTGTCAATAGATACAATGAAGGCAACATTAAAACGTTTACTATTTGATGTTGTACAAGAAAATGATGCCTTATTTGTTACCATTCCAGATCATCGCCATGATCTTGTGATTAAAGAAGATTTGGTTGAAGAAATTATTCGTGTTTACGGCTATGATCATATTGAAACAACATTACCCAAAGCAGATGCACATCAATATGGTTTAACTGCTGCTCAAAAAAGAAAACGACAAGTTAAACAATTAATGAGAAGTTTTGGTTTAGATGAAGTCATTACGTACACACTCACAAATCCTAATCTTGTACATGATTTTACCCCAACAACCAAACAACCATTAACACTAATGTCACCATTGAGTCTTGATCGCAGTGTCGTAAGACAAAGTGTTGTACCAAGTTTGTTAGAGGTTGTTTCATATCATCAAGCAAGACAAATGAAAAATGTTTCAATCTTTGAAATATCTAATACATATGATCAAGATCAAGAAACATTGAAACTTGGTATTGCAGTAACTGGTATTTTAAGAGAAGCAAGGTTTTTATCATTTAAGGAAATGGTTGATTTCTATCATATCAAAGCAATGATTGAACAATTACTATCAACCTTAGGATTTGATGCAAGCCGCTATCAAATAAGAGCGGTTAAAGAAACAGAAACAAGTTATCATCCAGGTCAAAGTGCAGATATCTATTTTGGAAAAGATTATATTGGAACATTTGGTCTTATTCATCCACTAATGGCTAAAAAATACGGAGCTAAGAAAGTCTTTGTTGGTGAAATTAATTTAGGTTACTTACTTAACTTACCAGCAAAACAAATTAAATTTAAGCAAATTGCGCAATTCCCAATTGTTTATCGAGACTTATCATTGGTTGTTGATCGACAAACATCAGCTCAAAGCATTGAGAAAGTCATTAAAGCTGTAGGGAAACAAATGATCCAAACAATTGAAGTATTTGATGTTTATCAACAACCTGATACAAAAGAGATGTCAGTTGCAATTAATATAGGGTTTCAAGATGCAACGCATACATTAACAAGTGAAGAAGTGGATCAAGTTGTTGAAAAAATACTCATATCATTAAAAAAAGAATTAAACATTGAACTTAAGGGATTATAATCTAGATAAAAACAATGTTTTAACTTAGTTGACAAGCTTTTAGTATTGTTATCATTGACAAATGTTCGTTTATCGATTAAAATGATAGAAATCAATCTAAAGCTGTGGGAGACTTTTATTGATTGAATAAAATGATTAAAGGGAGGATTTATATGAAAAAGTTTTTAATGCTTTTAGTAGCGTCTGCAATGGCTGTTTCATTAGTTGGTTGTGGAAATTCTAACTCGGGATCAAAAGGACAAGTTGTAAGTGGTTCAACTACAACACTTTCAGGTGAGTTCATGAATGGATGGTCAATTGGAGCATCTGACGTTGCTGTTAGAGAACTCGTTTTGGGTTATCCA
>CAZWEF010000051.1:0-12205 GCA_964632125.1 uncultured Erysipelotrichales bacterium | reverse complement strand
CTTCTTTTAATTGTTTCTTCATTTCTTCTTTAATCAAAACACTTTGTGAACCAAAGACAATTGAAAACCCATATCGTGTTTGCACAATAGCAGTAGCTCCTAATTGTTTAAGTGATTCAATGTCTACCTTACCTCTATTTTCAACCTGTACTGTGACTTTTGACATCGTAGAATCAACGCCCTGGATGTTAACGCGACCCCCAAGGGCAACAATAAGACCATGAACATCAATTGATACTTGTGGTTTCTTTTTAATGATATTGCCACCTTTTTTAAAGTAAATGATTGCAATAACCGCAAGTATGAGTGCAACAACAACACCAATAATTAATAGATTATAAATATCATATTGCATGGTTCCATCTCCTCCAAACTTAATTAAATCAAATAGATTACCTGTAAATAAAATACGTTGATCAAAGCCCGTAAAACTATAACCAACAAAAATAAAGAATAGGTTAGGCAAAGCAAAGCTTAACCCTACAATGACATAATAAGCAATAAATAATTTAGGTGCTATCGCTAATAAAACCAGTTCAAATGCTAGAGGATTACCAGACAACATAATTGAGAATAAAACAATTATGATGATTGGAAGTTGTCTACGACGAATTGCTTTGTGTGTGGTTCTAAAATACATGACCATAATCATTGCTGGTACAACAAATAGATTAATAACATATTCCATGGTTATAAAACGACCAAAACCATCTAATACCTCTCCTATATCATATTGTGCTGTCCAAATAGGAATGTCACCAAAATAAGTGATGCTTTTCAAGCTGTCCCAACTACCACCTGCTTCACCAAATAAAAACGGATGAGAAAAGAGTGGTTTTAACCAAACAAAGGACAACAGTTTGTCAACGAATCCATACAACATAAGGTTGATTGGATTGGTAATATCTTGTTTGATAAGATCAATCAGTGTATTGATGAGTTGCATAAAGAATGGCCACACAAAGACTGTGACAGAACCTAATAATACAGCTGCAACAATACCTGCTCCATATAATAAGCCATCTCGATCTAAAAAACTAAAGAATCCAAATGCTTGACGATTATAATTACGATACATATAATTCGTTATATTTGAACAAATAAGCACACCAATTAAGCCCGTATTAAGTGGAATAAGTGTTACTTCTTTAGACAAAGGTATGGCGATATTAAACAACCCACCATAAGCAACACTATCAAGTTGTTGCGGTGCGAAGATTGTTGTTGTTAAAACATATGCCATATAAATAACCGTAAATAAAATCAAACTACGATGATCCTTACTTTTCATGTATACATGATTATACCCAATTACAAGCGGGATAAACGCGATTAAATAATAACCCAAATAACTCGTTACCGCCGTCACAACAGCGGCTATATCAGCGCTTATAAATGGCAATGCTATCCGACTAACTAAGACTGAAATGGCCATTAAAAATGTACCAAACACAAGTAACTTGATGGGGAGCATTAAAACTTCTCTAAAACGCCATAATCGTTTCATGTCATTCCTCCTCTTATACCTTTAAACTATACCAAAAATGAAAACATTTGACAACTTCTTTTGCATCCGTTACAATCAAGAAAAAGAAAGTTGAGGTATCAAAATGATTAAAATCGCAACTACCCAAGCCGAATACTTTGCATTAATGAGCGTTCGTGCACACGTCTTTATACTTGAACAAAATGTACCTGTGTTACTTGAAATAGATGAAAATGATCAACAAGCCATTCACTTTGTCTATTATCATAATAACAGCATTGTTGCAACTGCCCGCATCACTTGTCACGAGTACTATAGCATTGGTCGTGTTTGTGTTTTAAAAGATTTTCGTCATTTAAACATTGGTACTCAATTAATGCACTACATGCATGATTATTTAAAAAGTATCAATGTCAATGAAGTCCACCTTAGTGCGCAAGTAAGTGCATTACCTTTCTACTTATCACTTGGTTATAAGCCTTATGGCGAAATCTACCTGGATGCCAACATCAAGCATCAAAGTGCCGTTAAGACATTAGACTAGATGCAAGCATCGCTAGCGACACATCGCTTTTTAAAGCAACCCATTGTTGCTTAACTGGATGAAAAAAGGTTAATTGATCACTGTGCAACAAATGACGTTCACAATCAACTTGACTCCCATATAAGCGGTCCCCTAAAATAGGATAGCCAATGGTTGAAAGGTGCACCCTAATTTGATGTGTACGTCCAGTATCAAGTCGACAAGAAACAACGCTATATGAACCCAAACTCACTGCCTTAAAGTGAGTTCTTGCATGTTTACCCAAAACATCAACAAACCGTTTAATATCGCGTTCATGACGATGAATTGGCATATCAATCGTACCACAATCATCAAGCGACCCTGAAACAAAACAAACATAATCACGCTTGACATATGTTTTTAGATCATCACTCATTAGATGATGAAATAAGCGATGTTTAGCAATTAGAACTAGGCCACTTGTCTCTTTATCCAGTCGACTAATAAGGTGTACTGTAGACTTAAGACCAATCGATTGATAATGACCCATAATATGATTTGCCAACGTATCATGTTGATAAAGATTATTGGGAATACAAGGCATACCTGCTGGCTTTTCCATCACCAAAAAATAATCATCCTCATAAACAATGGGTATTTGGTTGACACATGGCGCCATACACCTACCAACCGGCTCAACAGGAAAAGTGACACATACGCTATCTCCTGTTTCAACCACATCAGCCATGCGTCTTTGTTGACCATTAACTTCTATCTTACCATCATGCAATTTAATAGCACGAATAAACTTACGAGAATACCGAAGTGACTTTAAAAAGTCAACTAAGGGCATTGGGGTTTCAACACTATATGTCATCTTCATCTTTAATATACGCCCTTTTTAATTTTTCAAAATAACCAACACTTGTTAAGTCAATCATTTTAATGGTTCTTTTTGACAATGATACGCGAACTTCCAACACATCACTTAAAGGAGATACAAGGTGATCAACCCCAATGATGGCTTGTTGAGGATCCATTTTTTTTAAGATAAACTTTAATACTCTTTGATCACTTAAAATAAGTGGTGATCCTAAAGAACGATAGGCATTATGATGAATGCCTGCAATTTCAGTAAGTTGCATGGTCTTCATGAGTGGGTCTACGATGGCACCATTGAGTGATTTATTATAAGCAGTTGAACCAATTGAAGTTGCCACGCATAACCCATTCCCTCTAAATGTTTCAAGTAATGTATCATCAACAAAAACATCCACAACACTTGTGAAATAGTTACTTTCTAATCGACATTCGTTTACTGCAAAGTATTGCTTTGTATGATCACTTGTCTTCGCTTCTATTTCGAGTAAGGCATGGTCTTCTATGTCAAAATCATCCTCTTTCATTTTAAGTATTAAATCTTCAATTTGAGACTCAAGATAAGATGTAAGAAATCCAAGTGTCCCTGTGTGTATCCCAATAAATAACAGTTTAGAACAAAACTGATAATGATGAATGGCTTGAAGCATCGTACCATCACCCCCAATACTGATCACAACATCAGGCGACTTTGATTGTTTAAAATGTCTTAGTAGCATTGTTTTGACAAGTGATGCAACTTCTTTTGAATGTTCATCTTGTTTGATATATAATTGAAATGTTTTCATAGCTTTCACCTGCTTTATCGTTTATGATGTATATGGGAGGATATTATGGCAATAGATAGAGAAATTGAATTTAAACAAATGTTAGATGAACAAACTTACAACAAGATTATCCAAGATTTCAACTTACAAAATCCATTGATTCAACACAATGATTATTTTGATACAAAAGACTATTTACTAAAGCAAAAAGGAATGGCACTTCGTATTAGACATGTATTCAATACTTATGAACTCACTTTAAAAGTACCACAAACAAAGGGACTACTTGAGTACAATGATACACTGTCACAAACACAAGCATCATCTTTTAAAGAAAAGCCTTACTTCATTGACTCAGAAGCACTTAATTATCTTACTTCATTTATATCAATCCATGACCTACACTGTATTGTCTCTTTTGATACAATGCGTTATGTTTGGCCTTATAAGAATGGTGAGTTATTCTTAGATAAAAACACCATGCCGTTTCATCAAGATTTTGAACTTGAATATGAAGTAACATCTTTTGATACATCAATCAATGATTGGCATGCACTGCTTCAAACATACAAGTTAACACCTATGCAAGCTAAAAGCAAAGTATATCGCGCTGTACATAGTAAAAAAATAGACTCGTGAGTCTATTTTTTAATGACCCCGCCATCATGACCACAATCATCAAAGTGAGGACAATCTTTTTCACATGGTTGTCTCATGACTTGTCTTAATTCTCTTGGGATGAAGACACGTATTTCTTCATCATTATATCCAACTTGGAAGCGTCGTTCATCTAATATAATTGGACGTTTCAATATTGAAGGGTTGTTTTGGATAAACTCAATGAGTTCATTAATGGTCATACCATCAATGTCTACATTGCCCTCTTTTATAATTTTAGATCGTTTAGAAATAATTTCTTCGGTGCCATTTTCAGTACGAACCAATAGTTCTCTTAGCTCATCTTTTTGAAGTGCAGTTGAAAAAATATTTTTTTCAACGTAAGGAATCTTATATTGGTCAAGCCATGCCTTTACTTTACGACATGAAGCGCAACTTGGTGCAGTATAAACCTTAAGCATACAAACACCTCCTTCTCTTCTATTTTATCAAAAATAAGGAATAAGTAAACATATTTTTAATTGCAAAAGGAAAATAACTTGATATAATAAGCATATAGCGCCAAAAGAGCGTTTTTTAATTGGAGGGATAGAATGAAACGAATGATTACAGGTATCAAACCAAGCGGTAGTTTAACACTTGGCAACTATATTGGTGCCATTAAACCTTGTGTACGTTTACAAGATGATTATGAGCTCATGATGTTTGTTGCGAATCTTCACGCTGTTACAGTCAAACAAGACCCTAAGGCATTAAGACAAAACACAAAAGATTTAATTGCCCTTTACTTTGCTTGTGGTTTAGATCCTGAGAAAGTGACTATCTTTATGCAAAATGATGTGCTTGAGCATGCCCAGCTTGGCTATTTACTGACATGTCAAACGACTATGTCTGAGCTTTCAAGAATGACCCAGTATAAAGATAAATCATCTAAGTCCGAAGTGATTCCAACTGGTATTTTTATTTATCCTGGTTTGATGGCTGCTGACATTTTACTTTATGATGCTGACTTTGTACCTGTAGGTGATGATCAAAAGCAACATGTTGAACTAACACGTGATATTGCTGAGCGTTTTAATAAAACGTATGGTGATACTTTTATTGTGCCTGAACCGGTTATTTCAAAACAAGAAGATGGATCGCGTATCATGTCGCTTCAAGATCCAACAAAAAAAATGTCTAAATCTGAAGATGGTAATAAAGGATGCATCTTGCTTTTAGATGATCCTCAACTTGCAATGAAAAAGATTAAATCAGCCGTTACAGATACGGGTAATTCCATTCATTATGATGTTGAAAATAAGCCTGGTATTTCTAATTTGTTGACTATTTATGCGGCGCTTACAGGTGAATCAATTAAAGATATTGAGGCACGTTATATCGGTAAGGGTTATGGTGATTTTAAAGGTGATCTTGCAGTTATTGTTGGTGACACATTAACGCGTATTCAAACAGATTATCAAGCTATTATTGAGAGTGACATGATTGAAGAAACACTCAAATCAGGTGCTTTAAAGGCTAAACAATTAGCGTTTAAAAAGCTTCGCAAGGTTGAGAAGAAAATGGGATTAAGTTTGTAAGCATATGTGTTTCACTCCTTTTTAAAGTAGGTTATAATGAGCATTAGATGTAAGGAGGAAATAAGATGAATATTACATTTATGAACAAACCAGTAACATTAAAAGGAACACCAATTCAAGTAGGTGACGTACTTAAAAGTTTTTCTGTTAGAAAAAATGATTTAAGTGACATCACACCTGATTCAATTAATCAAACAACTGTATTTGTGGTTGTCCCTTCAGTTGATACGTCAGTATGTGATTTAGAAATCAAACGTTTTTCAGTAGAGTTAGCACCTTTTACAAACATTAAAACATATGGTGTTTCAATGGATTTACCATTTGCTCAAGCACGTTGGTGTGGCGCTACACCTGAGAATACAATTGAGTTAGTATCTGATTATGTTGATCATAGTTTTGGTATGAGTACAGGTACTTATATTGAAGGTATTGGTTTACTTACTCGTATGATTTTTGTGGTTAATGCAAATAAAGAAGTGATTTATGCACAATATTGTTCAGAGATTACAGATCAACCAAATTATGAAGAAGTGATTTCGTTTTTGAAATCTTTAGAAGCTTAGGCTTCTTTTTTCTTTGTTTTTTAGGTGTTTTTTTATTTTTTAGAAAAATAATTATTTTCTTTTTTTTTGAAATGTTTTATAATAACTCTATTGTAAAGGAGTGAAACAATGACACGAGAATGGATAAAAGAACAATTAAATGAGCATCAAGTCAATCACATTATTTTATATTTTAGTGATGTTTTAGGGCAAGCAAGATCAATTCGTATCCCAAGTCGATTGATTGATGATGCTTGTGATGATCAAATTATGTTTGATGGATCATCTATTAAAGGGTTTAAAAGCATTGAGCAATCAGATATGTATTTACATCCTGATTTAAGTACATTTAAGCTCATGCCACATCTTCGAACACCACTGGGTCAAACAGCCATGATGATTTGTGATGTTTATGATGAAAAGCAACAAGCATTTGTTGGTAGTCCTCGATATCAATTAAAAAGATTGTTACAAAACATTAAACGCATTCAACTACATCAAGTAAATGTTGGTTTTGAACCTGAGTTTTATTTATTTCACAAAGATCAACGTGTATTGATTGATCAACAAGGTTATTGTACAAGTGTGAGTCAAGATGAAGCATACATGTGTCGTCAAGAGATTGTTGAAACACTTTCACAAATGGGTTATTTGATGGAAACTGATCATCATGAAGTTGGATTTGGTCAACAAGAAATCAATTATCAATACATGGAGGCTTTAAAGGCTGCTGACGCACTTTTAATATTTAGAGAGGTTGTTTCAAGTATTGCTTCAAAACACGGTTTTCATGCGTCGTTTATGGCCAAATACAAAGAAGGATTTGCAGGTAATGGCATGCATGCTAATTGTTCAGTGTTTAATGAACATGGTGATAATTTATTTTATGATGAATCAACAAAAGATCAGTTAAGTGATCTCGCACATCATTTTATTGCGGGTGTCCTAGCACACGCAAGACCTTTATGTGCTTTAACAAATTCAACTGTGAATTCATATAAACGTCTTGTTCCAGGTCACGAAGCACCTTGTTACATCGGTTATTCTTTAAGTAATCGCAGTGCTTTTATTCGTATTCCTGCAAGTCGCAAAAAAGCAACGCGTATTGAAGTTAGAAACCCTGACCCAATGGGGTGTCCTTATCTTGTGCTGCTAGGCATCATCAGTGCTGGTGTTGATGGGATTGCACATCGTTTAACTTCACCAAGTCCATTTACTGAAAATGTGTTTAAACTAAGCAAGGAGCAAAGAAAAGAACGCGGCATAAGAATATTACCTCGCTCTTTACATGAAGCCATGCTTGAGTTTAAACAGTCACCTATTTTTAGAGGTGTTTTGGGTGATACACTATTTGATCAATACTATAACATTAAAACCCAAGAATATGAAGCATACATTCAATACGTTTCTCCTTATGAACAAGATAAATACTTATAAAACCTCAAGTAATTGAGGTTTTTAGTTACTATTTTATTCAGTGATTATTTTGATTTCAAACCATTTACCATCTTGTTTAATAAATGCTTTATCATTGATAATGCCTGAAGCATCTTCAAATTCTCCAATGAGTTTGATTTGACCTTCACTATCTAAAACACCTGAGAGACCATCTTTTTCAAAATAGAAATATGACCTTGACAACATCCTAATGGTATCATATTCAAAATCAGATATGAGCTCTCCATTTTGATTCATTAAAGCCCATTTATTGTCTTTTTTAACAGCATTTAATTTTTCTAAATTCATTGCACCATTATAAGTAATGTATTCAAGACTTCCATATGGTAACAACAAAGCATAGTCATCATAAACCAAATCATTAATCCTTGTAATCGCAGCTTCAGTAAGTACTGATGGCCCAAAACTAGTAGGCTTACTACCTGAATGACTTGATAGCTCATCACTTGTTGGGAATCGATCAACAAGCATGAATGCCTTTCCCTCATACATATTTGATCCACTTGGATATATGCTTCTTAGATCAGCGTAGGACTTTGCATCCGATTCATTTTCAATGTATTGTTCATAGGTTAAAGATACATTTTGTTGTTGATTCCAAGAAAACAAGCTTGATGGTTCAAATCCAAATGGTCCACAATCATCACCATCTTGATTAAAAGTACCTTCTTTAGAACTAAGGCATACACGCTCATTAAAATCAAAATAACGGCTTGATTGTTTATCTTCTAGCAATGTACTGTTATCTGATTTGATGATAAAATAGTAACCATCTCTCTTAGCAACAAAAAGACTATTTTGAAAATCGATTGGTGCTTCATCTAGTTTTATTTCATTTTGAATGTCAAACTTAGTCACATTTGTCTGCTTTTCTTGAGGTTTTTCTGTCTTCGAGCTTTCTTCTTTTGTTTCAGTCTTAGAATCAGCTGTTTTAGCGGCTGTACAGCCTACTAACAATCCTAACATGAACAAGCTAATAACTAGTTTTTTAATTTGATGCATATGATTCCCCCTTTGTACTATTATAGCAATCATTCCATTAAAATGATAGCGCTTTTTATGATTTAGTCTTTTATTGCTAAAAAAAACTGACTCTTAAAAATCAGTTTCTCTAAAATACATATCATTTAAACAATTTCCCCGTATACTTCTCCAGATAAACCGCCTGCATTGGCTTCATCAGTATCAATGTGCATTGCAAGTTTAAATGCAGGACTAACACGAATCACGACATCTCCAAAAATAATTGAACGTTCAGGTGAAGCAACTTTAATGTTAACGATTTGTTCATTTTTAACACCAAATTCAGTTGCATCTTCAGGTGTCATATGAATGTGACGTTTTGCCACAATAACACCTTCTTCTATTTCAATTGATCCATTTGGCCCTTCAATCACACAACCTGGTGTGCCAGCAGTATGACCCGATTCACGAATCACTGAAGTAATACCAAGCGTTCTTGCATCTGTTGCTGAGACTTCGACTTGTGTTTTCCCACGAACTGGTCCTAGAATTATAATGTTCTTGATTTCACCTTTAGAACCTTTAACACTCACACGTTCTTTACAAGCATATTGACCTGGTTGTGATAAGTCTTTAACCGGTGTTAGTTCATATCCTTTCCCAAACAATGTTTCTAAATCTGATAAGCTAAGGTGCACATGACGTGCAGATGTTTCAACTAGAATTTTTTTCATAATAAGTACCCTCCATCACTATTAATTATAACATTTTATACACAAAACAACAATTCATTTAATTTAATTAGAGGGCTCTTAATCGCTTTTCTATCCATAAAGAAAGGTACTCAAATACTTCTTGTCGATTGAGTTCATTAAACATTTCATGTCTTCCACCAGGATACAGTCTTAGTTCTACAAAAGGGAACCCATTTTTTTTGAATTTATGAAATAAAGAGGTCATCCCTTTTCCATAACCACCAACAGGATCTTCACTACCTGATAAAATGAGAATGGGTAGTTGTTTATCAATGTCCTTAAAAGCATGATTTGATGTCACATGCAAAACACCTCTCAATAATTGCTTGTATGAACCAATAGTAAAGTCAAAGCGCGTTAATGGATCACTTATGTATTGATTAACTTTGACAAGGTCTCTTGTTAGCCAATCTGCACTTGTACGCCTTTCAAAATGTTTGTTGTAAGGATCAAACATGAGATGATGAAAGATAGGATCACACTTGTCTCTTCCTTTTATCTTCACTAAACTATTGGCAAGTGTAAGCCCCGCTAATGTTCCTGTGGCTTGATTGATGGTTCCAGACAAAATGAGTCCATCAATATCTTTGAATCTTTGAATATAAGTCCTCAAAACAAATGAACCCATACTGTGAGCAAAGACAAAGTAAGGTAAGTTTGACGTTTGCTTGATGAGACTAATTAATGTATGGGTATCTTCAACAAGTGTTTCCCAGGTGCCATTTTTAAATGATCCCAAGTCTTCTTTTACAAAAACAGATAAACCATGCCCAATATGATCATGAGAAACAACCATAAACTGATGTTGATGCAAGTAGCTGATGAGCTCTAAGTACCTATCTTGATGATCAATCATGCCATGAACAATGTGAACAATAGCATGTGCATTTAAACATGGATAAATGCGATACACAATATCATAATCACCAGCATTTGATTTAAATGTTTTTTCGATTTTTTGCATTAGATTAGCTCCTTAAAGTAAGTATGTTTGATGGACTGAAATGATTGCGAGACTTTGTTGTACAACACCAAAGCTAAAATATAGTTACTAAAAGCGTGGACTAAATCAAACATGATTCCGTTTAAAAAATATGCAAGTGCAAATGTTGCACTTTGATACATAAACATCATAAACAAGGAAGATAGTAAGCCAAAGAGTAATCCTAAAAAAGCTAAAAAGAATGCAATGTGGTCATCATTTTTAAGTTTCTTTTGTGCAATTGCCATTAATGAAACAAGTAATGTCCAAACAACATAGTATAAAATAATCCAAGAACCAAAACCCCAAACAATGCCCATTAGTGTAGAGAATATAAGTGAAGATGTTATTGCAAAACGCAATCCAAATCGTTCACAATAAATGAATAAAAGAAGTGTCACAAGTTCTACATTAGGTAAAAACGAAAGCATCATTTGAACCACAAGTAGTAATGCACTGCACATTGCTAGCAGTACAATGTATTTAGTCTTTCTCATTTGATGGTAAAAGTGAATACATCCCCATCATGAATGGGTAGTAAATCAACACCTGTACAATATGTTGCAGCCACACACTCTTTGTTGTTGGATGATGTATATGTCCAATATTGATTATTTCTTGGATCATGCTTTGTTTCACCAATTCCTGTTAACATACGACCATATTGGTCTGTTGATTTACCACTTAAGCTAAAGACAATCGTACCTTCTTTTGTGAGTTCATCCATGAGTTGTCCTAAATAGTCAGCATGGGTTTTAAATTCAGTTAGTTCATTTAGTGTTGTGCCACTTCTTTCGTCAATAACTTCAATTGATACATGCTTTGTACCATATGTAACTCGAGCTTTTTGAATCACTTGAAAGATGGTAAAACTACCAAAAAGAAGAACCAATGCTAGTAGAATCTTAGTTGTTTTTTTCATATTATCCTCCCATAAAAAAACCGTATACAGGGTATACGAATGGTTAAAGTACCATCATCACTTCAACCCCAGAAAGCGAACAACGATAAGTGAGGCAGGTCTACCGGCTTAGTCTCTTTCGCACATACACCTTCCCATCTAAAGACAGTGGTCATCGTATGCTTGTCAACATCACGGTTACTGGGATAGCTTAGGATTTCCTAATTCCCTATTAAGTATCTAAATACACCTTTATTATCAAATTCATTGTAATGGTTTTTTTTTAATATGTCAATGAAAGATTAACTTGCCATGACTTTATTGTAATTCCGTAAGTCAAAATATACTTCAATATGGTCCGGATTATGGTTGATTATTAACCCATTTAAAATCTTAGGCTGTCAAACTTGACGATTTGAACGAAATTCAAATATATTTTAATCATGACTCTTCTTATAATAAAAGAACACCACAATACTTATCAAGTATACTCAATTAAGGATAGCTATTTTAACCTTGCCTTATTCCACTCTAAGATAATGTTTACTATTTGAATAGATGTATCACCATTCCCATAAGGGTTAATACCTTTCTTCATTTTTTCATAAACTTTGTCATCATTTAGTAATTCATTGGCAACAGAGAATATCCTATCCGTCTCAGTACCAACTAAAACAGCTTTACCTGCAGTTACTATCTCTATTCGCTCAGTCTCATTTCTAAGGACAATTATAGGAACGTTTAATGCGGCTGCTTCTTCCTGAAGTCC
>CAZWEF010000050.1:0-12488 GCA_964632125.1 uncultured Erysipelotrichales bacterium | reverse complement strand
ATGTGGATCAAATTCGTGCATACAATGAAACATCTCTATGAGGTGTTTTTTTATGAGACAGAACACTTAGATATAAAATGATCATAGTATTGCCTATAAAACACATTAGCGTTACAATGAATATAGGAGCGTGATAAAATGAAACGAGCATTAGTATTAGGAGGTACAGGAACCATTAGTTTATCAGTCGTTAAAGAATTACTTGAACAAGGATATGAAGTGAGTGTGGTTACAAGGGGTCATAAAAATAATCAATTACCTGAAGGCGTTCATATTTTAATTGGTGATGTGAATGCATCACTAAACGAAGTGATTGAAGGGAAACGATTTGATGTTGTGTGCGACTTTTTAACATTTACACCACAACAAGCGCATCAACGAATTGAACAGTTTAAGTACGTGAGTCAGTATTTATTTGTTAGTACCGCTGTTGTCTATGCAAGAGATGAAGCGATTGTTTTAAATGAAGATTCAGTGAAAGGAAATCGTTGGAGTGATTATGGGCTACAAAAGCAAGCGGCTGAAGAAGTATTTCAAAGCTCAACTCTTCCAGTCACCATTGTACGTCCAACCCAAACCTACGACAATAAACGTTTACCACTTAGTGTAAAAGGAAAAGGCATTTGGCCAGTAATCAAGCGGATCAAAGAACAAAAAGAAGTCATCATTCATGGCGATGGGATGTCTACTTGGGTATGTATGCACAGTGAAGACTTTGCGCGTGCTTTCGTGGCATTGATTGGTTGTGAGGATGCAATCAATACCGACATTCAGATTACTGGTGATGAGGTAGTGAATTGGGAGATGATTTATCAATGGATTGCAGAAGCACTCGGGGTCACGCTTCATCCTGTTTATATACCAAGTCATCTATTAAAGCATAGTCAAACATATGATTTGAATACAAGTATTTATGGAGATAAAAGGTTTTCAGTTGTGTTCGATAATCGTAAGTTGAAACAACTTTTACCTGATTTTGCACCAAATATTTCAATGAAAGAAGGTATAGCGCGTTATTTGAAAGAAATAGAAGAAAATCCTGATCAATGCATAGATGAACCAGAGTTTGATGCATGGATGACGCGTGTACTAAATGTTTATCATCAACTCGAAAAACAACTTATAGAAGTATTGTAGATGACAATGTCATCTTTTTTTAATAAAGATATTGATGTATGAATGATAATATGATATAACATATGTAAGCGATAACTTAGGAGGAATAGAATGAATTGGATACCATTTAGTGAAGACTTTGATTGGGGGACTGCATCTTCAGGGCCACAATCTGAAGGATATGGCACAAAAAAACATGATTCAATTTGGGATTATTGGTACAAGCAAGATCCTGAACGTTTTCATAACAATATTGGGCCAGGTATTACGTGTGATAGTTTTAATCGTTTTAAAGAAGATGCATCATTAATGAAACAACTTAAATTGAAGTCATTTAGAACATCAATTCAATGGACGCGTTTAATCAAAGATTTTGAAACAGGTGAAGTTGATCCTGATGGGGTAGCATACTACAATGAGTACATTGATGCCTTAATTGAAGCTGGAGTAGAACCAGTGATGAATTTATTTCATTTTGATACACCAATGGCACTGCAAGAAGCATATCAAGGATTTGAAAGCATGCATGTTGCGGATTTATATGTTAAGTTTGCAACACAAGCATTTAAACATTTTGGGGATCGAGTAAAGCGTTGGATTACGTTTAATGAACCAATTGCACATACGAAAGGTGCTTTTTTGTATGATTTTATCTATCCAAACAAAAAATCATTTGCTTTATTTGCTAAAGCAAGTTATCACATATTAATGGCACATGCAAAGTCTGTTGAAGCCTATCGTTCATTAAACTTAGGTGGAGAGATTGGGATTGTTGTTGATTTATTGCCGCCACTTCCAAGAAGTGAGGATCCACGTGATCAGTATGCAGCATACTTCACTGATTTAATCACCAACCGTATCTTTATGGACCCATGTGTACTTGGTGCTTATCATCAAGATTATTTGGATTTACTTGTGAAACATGATAGCTTATTTGACTACACAAAAGAAGAATTCGACATTATCAAAAACAACACAGTTGACTTTATTGGGATTAACTACTATCAACCAGCTCGTGTTCAATCATCTCCTTATGTATGGGATGAAAATGAAGCATTTATGCCGGAATATTATAGTGTACCATACTTAATGGCGAATCGACGTATGAATCCGTACCGTGGTTGGGAGATCTACCCTAAATCAATCTATGATATTGCAATGCGTGTTAAAAACGATTACAACAACATCAAATGGTTCATATCAGAAAATGGTATGGGTGTAGAAGGTGAAGAGAAATATAAAGATGAACAAGGTATGATTCAAGATCATTATCGTATTGCCTTTATCAAAGAACATCTTGTATGGCTACAAAAAGCGATTGAGCAAGGAAGTAATTGTTGTGGGTACCATTTATGGACATTTGTTGATAATTGGTCTTGGACAAATAGCTATAAGAATCGATATGGGTATGTATCGTTGGATTTAAAAACAAGAAATAGAACAATTAAAGCATCAGGCTACTTTATTAAACAAGTCATAGAAGCAAATGGGTTTGAAGCCGATTTAACAGACGATCAAATCTATTTATCTTCAAAAAAATAAAAAAAGGGGGAGAATAAGTAATGAATAAAATGAATGCTTGGATGGAAGATAAACTTGTACCAGTTGCGGTAAAAGTATCATCTGTGCACTGGCTTACGGCTTTAAAGGATTCAATGATTGCAATGATGCCTTTCTTAATTATTGGATCATTGTTTCTACTAGTGGCGTATTTACCGATTCCAAATTGGAGTAATATTATTGGTTCGTTCGCAGGTACTGGTTGGGAATCTAATATCACCATTGTAAAAGATGCAACATTTGGTGTTATGGCCTTTATGGTACTGATTGGGATGACCAACAAATATGCAAAACTAAAAGAAATGGATGATTTAATCCCAGTTTACATGTCACTTGCTGCGTTCTTTATTTTAACGCCAGCAGTTGAAGGGACCATCACACTTCGTTGGTTTGGTTCAGAAGGGTTATTTGTTGCAATCATCATTAGTGTGTTGAGTGTTAATCTATTTGGTGTTTTAAAAAACATGAATGTTGCACCTAAAATGCCTGAAGGTGTGCCACCAGGGGTAGTGAAATCATTCGATGCATTATTCCCAGTACTTGTCATGTGTACGATGTTCCTAGTTGTTAGACTTGGATTGAGTAGTATAACACAATATGAATCTGTTCATGATATGATTTTCCAAATACTTCAAACACCATTAATGCGTTTGGGTGGTAGTTTACCTGCAATTATGTTCGCAGAAGGACTTGGGCAGTTACTGTGGTTCTTTGGACTTCACGGGAATGCCATTGTATCAGGTATTATGAGTCCAATTTGGTTATCATTATCAGCTGAAAACTTGGCTCTATTTAGTAAAGGATTAGAACCAGTGAATATTGTTACAGGTCAGTTCAAAGAAATGTTCCTTCAAATTGGGGGTAGTGGGTCAACATTATCACTTGTTATTCTTATGATGCTTTCAAAACGTAAAGACATGAAAACATTAGGGTTCCTTGCTTTACCTTCATCACTGTTCAATATCAATGAGCCAGTTATCTTCGGGTTACCAATTGTGTTAAACCCAATTATGTTTATTCCGTGGATGTTGAATACGGCAGTATTTTCTGTCATCACTTATACAACGATGTCAATTGGATTGGTGCAAAAAACAACAGGTGTTC
This sequence comes from uncultured Erysipelotrichales bacterium, assembly GCA_964632125.1. Taxonomy (GTDB): domain Bacteria; phylum Bacillota_I; class Bacilli_A; order Erysipelotrichales; family CAZWEF01; genus CAZWEF01. Next base: position 8,708 of record CAZWEF010000050.1, on the reverse strand, counting down.
AAATTCCTTGGACAACACCACCAATCATTAATGGGTTCTTAGTTTCTGGTATCAGTGGAGCAATACTTCAGGTTGTATTGATTTTTATCGGTATTGCCATTTACATGCCATTCCTAAGAGTTCACGAAAAAGCATTAGCAAAAGAAGAAGCACAAGCATAAAAACTTCCCGAAAGGGAAGCTTTTTTAATAAAAAAAGCTATTTTGAAATAGCTTTTAGTACTGACCACCATATTTAAATGGATCGTCAATGTTGTTTGAAGCATCATAAGTTTCAAGTATCTTTTGATAACGATCTTTGTAATTGTTGTCAACTTCGATTTGAGGTGTGACTTTAGCACCTTCATGGAAGAAATGGAAAGAATCACGGCCCATTTCTCTACCTCTTCTTGTATGTTTATCTAGTCCAACATCAAGAATGGTTGGTTTATGTCCTTGTGCAAATCCTTTGATAATGATGTTTTTTAAATAATCGCTTGAACGATCTTTAGGACTGCTACATAATATGCGGATTGCATGAATGAAATAGATTGGTTGATCAACATCGTCATAAGGATATTGCTTTCTCATTTCATTGAGTGCATGAACTTGAGGAGCTGCATTTGGATTACCAAATCCGATGTCTTCGATAGAGATGACGAGGATACGACTCCATAGTTTATTTAATAATGTTGGTGAAGTGATATAAAGTTCATAAGCAAATTCACATGCTTGTTCCTCCATATTACGACGAACTGCTTTTTGAAATGATGAAATAATTTCATCAGCTTGAAATCCATTTCTTGTGATAACATTTTCCCATACTGAATACATAATATACCTTCTTTCTTTAGTTAATAGATGAAGCAAAATAAAGTAATTCATGAACAAAATCTTCACTTTTCTTGACGTGTTTAAAACGATGAAGTAAGTGTTTTTGTTTTGACATGGATTTTAAAAACTCATACAATAAAGCTAAATTTTTATTGTATTTAGAGGTTGTGGTAACCACAAATACCAACTTAATTTGAACCGGATGGAAGTTAAGTGGTTGATCAAGCAAAATCATGGTAACATTATCTTGTTCTCCACTTTGCTCAACCACCAACATCCAATCAGAAAACATAGATGCTAAGATTTTTTCTTTCTCGATTTGTCGCTGTGAAAAGTTCAATCCGTAAACAGGTGATGTAAGTAAGTCTTCAATGGAACTAGGGTTTTTCTTAAAACATGTTTGTTCACTAAATAAATCATGGACCATTGAGATGTAATTGGATTGATGATGGATTTGATGAATGACATTGAAGATGCGTTTACGATCACCGTCTGTTGGGAGTGGCCGAATGATGCACACAGGTAGCGTTGTTTCAACTGGTGTACATGAAATAATGAAATCAATGTGTTCATCATTTAAGGTTGATACTTGATAAGCAGGAATGATTTTTACTTGATGTAAGCGTTGATTAAAGTGTGTATCAATGAATTGAATCATTGATTCTGTTAATGCTAATGCGTTGTGTTGAATTAAGACAACGTTTAATTGTTGGTACTTTGAAAGGACTTGTTCTATATATAAAGCAAGCATGGCGATTTCTTCAAAAGCAACGAGTTTTGATGTTAATTGAAGAAAATAAGGATTAATCATAGATGCAATGAAATAAGCATATGGATAACGTTTCTTTATTTGTGGTGCATAAGTCGTTTCTGCTTGTAGTTGTAGGTCAAGACGTTGATGCAAACCATATAAATGATTGAGTAGTTTAGAAGACAATGTAGGTTGTGTATCTAAATCAATATGGAATTGTTCAACCAATTGTTTTTTAAATAGATCATAAATGAGTTGTGTAACGCGTTGTCTTGACTGTGTGACACTTTTAATATCTTTAAATAAATCATTGAGTAATTGGTTATCTAACGATGATAACAGTTCATGGGATTGATTGATCCACTTTGTTACTAGATTAAGTGAATTATATGGTTGAATATCAGTAAGTGTTGTTAAGACAAACCCATGCTTGTTTCGACAAATAAAGAAATACAAGATCCACAATAAATAATGAAATGTTAAATGACTGTATTCTAATTGAAAATAATGAATACAATCCATTAATGATTGTTCAATGGATTGATAATCCATTTCATCAAAAACATCAACAAACAATGAATAATCATTATGCATCATTTGCTTAAACACACGACGTTTGATGACTTGGTCAACAACTTGGCGAATGACTTGTTCATTTTGCGTGATACGAATGGTTTGCGATTCAATCACAAATAATGATGCTGCATAAGACTTTTGAAGTGATGTTAGATACTTAAGTACAGTTGATTCAGAATAATGTGTTAAAGTAACTAACTCATCTAAGTGGGTATTAGGATGAAACAGGATGTAACCTAAAATCATCAATTCATAGTCAGGTGGTTGTTTGATATGACCATCATTTAAAATAGATTGAATTTGGTCATAGTCTTTTCCTTCTATGAAATACCCATTTGGTTGTTTTGCCCGAATCATCACATTAAATGCTTTAAGTGTTTGATTCATGGATTGAATTTCATAACGAACTAAACGATCAGAGATAGCTAAAGAAGTCGCAATTTGATTGCCTGATATACCTTCAATGTGTTGGCTGATTAAGGCCAATAAATCAATCTGTCGTTTGGTCCACATGACACACACTCCTTACAAGTTGTTTGCTTCTTTTTGTAACTCTTTTTTCTCAAGCATTCTAAAGAATGGGTAGTAAATGGCAGCCATCATGATTAAGTTAAATGCAACAAGCACAATGCTTCGCCAATCAAGTGTCATGATGAAGGCACCAACTCCAGGCGGCATAAATGAAGGTGGTTCAGCAATAGGCATACCAACGATATTCCATGCCATGGCAAAGTAGCTAGTCATGGTCACAAGTAATGGTCCAAAAACAAAAGGAATGAACATAATTGGATTCAATACAATTGGTAAACCAAAAATGACTGGTTCATTGATACCGAAAATAGATGGTAGTAAGGATACTTTTGCCATTGAACTATATGATCTTACTTTAGAGAAAATCATCATAACGACGAGCCCTAGTGTTAAACCAGATCCTGTTACTTGTAGTAATGAATAGTAAAATCCAAATGTAAAGAAGTGCGTTGCTTCAGCCCCTGCTTTAACAGCTTCAATGTTTGCACTTCCGTATTGAATGGCAAATGGCACCCAAATCGCAGATGTAATGGCAGCACCATGTAACCCAAAGAACCAAAACAATTGTGTTAAAAAGACAATCAACAACATCGCAGGCAAGGTATCCATTGAAGATAATGATGGACCTAAAACACTTAAAATCACTTCAGGTAATAAAAGACCCCCTGACAATGAACCAACAAGTGCATTAACAAGTGTTGCAATAATGACAATAACAGTCATTGGAATCAAACTGTTGAAACTTGCACCAACCATTGGTGGTACATTTTCAGGCAAACGAATGGTCATTTTTTTTGCAACCATAAAACGTGTGATTTCAACAGCTACCAAAGCCGTAATAATGGATGTGAATAAGCCTTCAGCCCCTAAAAATTTAACTGAAAGGATACTACTAAGTTCAGACCCATCAAGAGTTGCACCACTAATTGCAGTTGCAGAAATGATGATATGCATAATCACTGCAGTTATAGCGACAAATGAAGGTGATTTAAGATCATATTTACCAGCTAAACTATAGGCAATGAAATAAGCTGCAAACAATGAAATCAATCCTGATGTGAATGTTGAAGGCATGGTTATAATCCCTAAGTTATTCCCAATAAAGTCACTGATGGCTTTAATAAAACCAATGTTTCCTGGAATGGTATTTAGTAAGTTCATGATCCCGATTGGCATGATACTAAATGACCCAACAATTAAGATTGGTACAACTGCAATCATACCATCTTTAACTGCTTGAAGATGTTTTTGGTTGTCAATAAATTCAACCACTGGCATTAAAAACTTTTCAATTTTTGATGTGTTCATAGTTTTCCCCTTTATTTTATTTGTGTCATCTTTATTATATAAAATCGTTGTCTTTAAAACAATTTATTATTTTCCTAAAGACATGGAAATACAGCGTGAATCATATTTTTATTATACATAGCTTTGTTTTTAACAACAATATTGAAAATAATGAAGTATTTCTTTGAATTGGTTGAAATGATGTTTTTAATTTGCTAGAATATATAAGGGCACTCTATGCTTCCTTGTGGAGGCATTTTTTTATTTTATAGACTAAATGGAGGAAAACGATGACAAAATACATATTTGTAACAGGTGGTGTTGTATCATCACTAGGAAAAGGTCTTACAGCAGCTTCAATTGGAAGAATACTAAAAAATAGAGGATTCAAAGTCTTTATGCAAAAGTTTGATCCGTATATTAATGTAGACCCAGGAACCATGTCTCCGTATCAACATGGTGAAGTTTTTGTCACTGTTGATGGCGCAGAAACTGATCTTGATTTAGGTCACTATGAGCGTTTTATAGATGAAGAATTAACACGTAGTGCAAGTGTTACAGCTGGTCGTGTTTATTTAAATGTTTTGACAAAAGAGCGTCGTGGTGATTATTTAGGTGCGACAGTACAAGTGATTCCACATATTACCAATGAAATTAAAGAACGTTTGTATGAAGCTGGAAAAGCGACGAATGCAGACATTGTGATTACAGAAATTGGTGGTACTGTTGGAGATATTGAGGGATTACCTTTTATTGAAACCATTCGACAAGTTCGTTCGGAATTAGGGCGTAAAAATGTTATGTTTATCCATGCAACACTTTTACCTTATATTGCAGCATCAGGTGAGATGAAAACAAAACCAACGCAACATAGCGTTAAAGAAATTCGTTCACTTGGCATTCAACCAGATATGATTATTTGTCGTAGTGAAACAGATGTAGAAGAAGGTTTGAAAGCAAAAATTGCTTTGTTTTGTGATGTTGAAAAACAAGCAGTTATTGTTGCAAAAGATGTTGAAAACCTCTATGAATTACCACTAAATTTACAAGCGCAAGATGTAGATGACTTAATCATGGAACAATTTGGACTATCTGCACCTGAAGCCAATATGGATGAATGGAAAGCATTGGTACACCGAGTATCTAATTTGAACCAAGTTGTGAATATTGCGATTGTTGGTAAGTATGTCGCATTACCGGATGCTTATTTGTCAGTCATTGAAGCACTTAAACATGCAGGTTATCAAGATGCAGCAAAAGTTCAAATTCATTGGGTAGATTCTGAGACTGTGAATGAAGACAATGTTCAAGCCATCCTTGGTGGTGTTGATGGTATATTAGTGCCAGGTGGATTTGGTAGTCGAGGTATCGAAGGTAAAATCACAGCCATTAAATATGCACGTGAACATAAAGTGCCATTCATGGGTATTTGTCTTGGTATGCAGCTTGCTTGTATTGAGTTTGCAAGAAACGTTTGTCAATTAAAAGACGCTAATTCAACAGAGTGGGATGTGGCGACTACAACACCAGTCATTTCTTTGATGAGTGAACAAGAGGGGATTGACGATATGGGTGGCACACAACGATTAGGAAGCTATCCATGTGTCATTACTGAAGGAACACTCACACATTATTTATATGGACAAACATTGATTGAAGATCGTCATCGTCATCGTTATGAGTTCAATTCTAAATACAAAGAAACATTGGAAGAAAAAGGATTTGTTTTTAGTGGCATGAGTCCTGATGGAAAGCTTGCGGAAATCATTGAATTAAGTGATCATCCTTTCTTTGTGGCATCACAATTTCATCCTGAGTTTGGTTCAAGACCAACTAAAAGTCAACCAATATTCCAAGGATTTATTGATGCATCAATTGCTTATCGTAAACAGAAATAATAGAAGAGCACATTCAAATGAGTGTGCTTTTTAACTAAACGATAGAAAATACAAAATATTACATAAGCATTCCTTTAAGTATAGATATTAATAACTGTATCGTAATAAAGTTTATCTAAATAAAGTAGATATTACAAACATAGACAAAATAGAACAAATCATATATAATAACTGTATCGTAATAAAGTTTATCTAAATACAGTTATGGAGGTTGTGTAAATGTTCATCGGTAGAGAAAAGGAGCTTGAGTTAATAGATAGAAAAATAAGATCGAATCAATTTGAGTTTGGTCTTGTCTATGGTAGAAGACGAATAGGTAAAACCAAGCTATTAGAAGAAGTTGTGAAGAAGCATGACGCTATTTATTATGTAGCAAATGAATTAGGAACTGCGTATAATCTATCAAAGTTAAGTGAAGTTGTCGCAACTCATTACCATGAATCGTTTCAGTTTGATGGTTTTGAATCATTGTTTTCTTTTTTAGCCAAACGAAGTGAGGAAAAATCAACGATACTTATTATCGATGAGTTTACTTATCTAATGAGTCAAGATGTTGGCCTTTTGTCAGTTTTTCAAAATGCCATTGATCAGTTTCTTCTACAAAGTCAAGTGACATTAATTTTATCAGGCAGTCATGTTGGTATGATTGAAGAAGCCATATCATATCGTAAACCCTTATATGGACGAACAACATTTAAGATGAAAATTGAACCATTTGATTATTATGATGCATCAAAGTTTTATCCCAATATGAATGCCATTGATAAAGTGAGACTATATGGTGTATTTGGGGGTGTCCCTTTTTATACAAGCAAAATAAATGAGCATCTAAGTGTTAAAGAAAACATCATCAACTTAATAGTTGAAAAAGGTGCTATATTTGAAGATGAGATTACTTTTTTTCTTACTCAAGAAGTTAGGAGTATGTCAACATATGGTCGTTTGTTAGACGCTATTGCATCAGGGGCTACAAAGTTAAGTGAAATCGCATCTAAAAGTGGGAGTGCCAATACAGGTACAATCTCTAAGAATTTAGATGTATTGATGGGTCTTGGCATAGTAGAAAAAGAGTATTGTTTTGAAGAAGGGTCTCATTCTAAGAAAACAATTTATAGGATTAAAGATCCGTTATTTCATTTTCACTACGTTTTTATTGAACGAAATAAGACAAGTAAAGTATTGATGGATGCAGAGCGTTTTTATGAAAATTATATTGAGCCAAGGTTTGAGCGCTATGTTTCATTTAAATTTGAAACAATTTGTACTGAGTATCTAAAACGAACTTATCAAACAAGTATTCAATCAATTGGGCGTTATTGGTATAATGATGCGAAAGAAAGAAAACAAGTTGAAATAGACATTATGATGAAAGAACGAGATACATACATGGCTTTTGAGTGTAAATGGACAGAGCAATTAATAGATGAATCCGTTTATCAAACCTTACTTAAAAGAGCAAATCAATTTGAGCCAGTTCAACTTGGATTCTTTTCTAAATCTGGTTATGAGGAATCAGTATTAATGAAAGATGGATTGTTTATTGGTATTGATGACTTGTATCAACTGAATTCGAAATAATCGCTTGTATCCGGTTTCTTTTATAGCTAGTTTGTGCTATGATTAAAATAATAAATTGGATGGGAGAGGTATATTTTGAAATTTGGTATCGGTTTGATGTCAGGAACATCACTAGATGGTATTGATGTTGCCCTTGTTCAAATAGAGGGAACTAAAAAAGAAACAAAAGTAAAGCTTGTTGCATTTGATACATACGACATAAAAGATGATTTAAAAGAAAAAATAAAAGAAGCATGTAATGAAAACAAAGCAACCAATAAGTTAATTTGTAGTTTAAACTTTGAACTAGGCTATGCATTCAGTGACGCTGTTTTAAGATTGTGTCAGGAACATCATTTTCCTATTGAACAAGTTGATTTTATTGCAAGTCATGGACAAACAATTTATCATTTGCCAAATCCTGATGAAGGGTATTTTGCATCAACGCTTCAAATAGGAGAAGCTGCAGTAATTGCCTATCAAACAAACACACAGGTTGTCTCAAACTTTCGAGTTATGGATATGGCCGCAGGTGGGGAAGGGGCACCACTTGTACCGTACAGTGAATATGTTTTGTATTCAAAACCTAATAAAGTCGTGTTGCTTCAAAACATTGGTGGTATAGGTAATGTAACAGTGGTCACTAAAAATCTCGATGAACTGTTGGCATTTGATACGGGTCCAGGTAATATGATCATGGACGAAGTTTGTGTGCAGTTATTTGGTGTTTCATATGACAAAGGCGGTGTACTTGCATCTAAGGGAACAGTCGATGAAACGCTTTTAGATCAGTTAATGAAACACGAGTATTTTAATATGCAACCACCTAAGTCAACTGGTAGAGAAATGTTTGGTCAACAATATACGACGGATTTAATTAAACAAAATAGTCATATTGATAAACATGATTTACTTGCAACCGTGACTTATTTTACAGCTAAGACCATTGTTCAATCGTATGAAAACTTTATCTTCAACCAATTTAAAGTGGATCAAGTTGTTGTTGGTGGAGGTGGTGCATACAATCAAGTACTGATGCAACATTTAAAAGAAATGATGCCAGGAATTGATGTTTGTACACAAGAAGATTTAGGGCTAAACTCATCTGCAAAAGAAGCGATTGCATTTGTGGTACTTGCAAATGAGACGTTGCATCAACAACCAAGTAATGTTGTGGCATCAACTCATGCAAAAGAATATGTTGTTTTAGGTCAAATCACACCAGTACCAAGAGGGGAGAATTAAGATGACAAATAAACCAGAAGATTATGTTAGAAAAAAACAAAACCCATATGA
>CAZWEF010000049.1:0-12502 GCA_964632125.1 uncultured Erysipelotrichales bacterium | reverse complement strand
TTATCTTTGGGACACTTATATCATAACAATAGATGATGAACTGAATGTGAACATGTAACATAATTGACTTTTTATATTCAGAAAACAACAACTTTTTTTAAAAGCAAATTGGCATAATTAGAGTTGACACATTCAATCACATTTAAAATGCTCTAGAACTTTAAGACCTTCATAACATCACATGATGTCATACAATTGGCTACTCCTTCTCAGTTCTAGTTGTTTTAAGATATGGTCTTGTACGTTTTACTCGCATGATATTTTCTTCTCCTGGAAAATAAAATGGATTTATTCTTGATGAAGCAAATTGTTCTTTAATGCTTAAAGCATCGGTTAGTAAAACATCTGCATGAATGATGCCATACATTTTAGGTGGTATGACATAAACTGGAACATAATGTAGTTCATATGTATCAATTAATTTAGGTAACGTGTATTTTAAATGAGGACAACACATCACAACATCATATTTTTTAACATCACTTTTTTTTACTGAATGGAGAAATTCAAACGTTACATCAAGTCCTAGCGTTTTGGCTTCTTTATTTAAGTGTGTGACTAAGTGACTTGAAGAAAAACCGCCACCACAAGCTATTATAATTTTCATAAGAACTCCTTTCTACTCAATTTTTATTATAGATTGAAAGCCATTTCATGTCAAATGTTGACTATTACTAATTTAGTGTTACAATAAGTATGAGGTGATTCAAATGAAGAGAATATTTTTGCTCATTATGGTGCTTGCTTTAAGTGGTTGTGGTACACCCAAGCAAACAACACCAAATTCATTAGGATTAATTGAAGAGGATATGACAATTGGAACAACATATCCTTTAAAAGGTAAAATCACTTACAGTAAAGAGTTAAAAGAAAAAGCACCTGCAGTGATTTTAGTGCATGGTAGTGGACCAAATGATATGAATGAAACAGTAGGCAACACGAAAATGTTTGAAGATCTTGCATATGGACTTGCGAAAAAAGGTATTATTGTTTTAAGGTATGATAAAATAACGTATTCATATGGAAAAGAACTTTCAAGTAGCGATTTGTTTAAGCAGTTTACCTATCAAGAAGAAACCATCAATGATGTTGGCTTAGCTAAAGAAGTTATAGCATCATTTAAATACACAGATCCGAATCAAATTTTTGTTCTCGGGCATAGTATGGGTGGTATGCTTGTGCCTGAAATTGATCGTCAGTTCTCTTTTGATGGTTTGATTATTATGGCTGGAACACCTAAATCAATGATTGATGTCATTATTAGTCAAAATAAAGCACTTATCAAAAGTGATTCACCTGATTTATTGAAAAAACAAGTTGAGGATGCTGTTACTCTATTGGAGTCAATTAAATCAATGACAGACGTCGAAGCACAAGATTTTCAATTGCAAGGTATTACAGGTTATTATTTGAAGTCTTTTGAGCATTTGCAATCGCTGGACATACTGTCACAAATAACTAAACCTGTATTAATTATGCAAGGTACTGAGGATTTTCAGGTTAAGGCTGACGATGATTATTTGATGTATCAAGAGGCTCTAAAAGATCATAACAATGTCTCGTTTAAATTATACAAAGGATTAAATCATGTTTTTATTTCAAGTAATGGTAAAAAAGATTTAACGGAATACAATCAAGATAAACCAGTAGATCAAGAAGTAATCAATGACATAGCAACATTTATAAAACAAAAGAACTAGTCAGCTCTAGTTCTTTTCGTTGTTGCGATTAAACTCGTTTTAAGCCGACTAACTTAAGTTTGATTCACCAAGATGGTACACAGGTGTTATTGAAACAATTGCTAGCCTCAACACCATATTTATTAAGTGCAAGCCCATTACAAATGAATTGGAAAAGCCACTAAATGATGCATTAGAGAGTTATTTTGTTTCTTGTTTCTAAACAACATTGAACACATGATTCATGTTTTTGACACGAATGTATGTTGCTCTAAAACAGTTTCGTCAATGTCATTCCCAAAAGTGAGTCTAATCAATAGGCTTTTCCATTTGATAACAAATTGATGATATACATTCATTTTAATGGCTAAGTCTTCTTGAGACATAGTTTTTTCTTTACAAGGATAATGAGGTTTATCTCTAATTAAATCATACATCAATTCAACATGCTTGACGTCCAATACTCACGTCCTTTTTGTCATCTTTTGGGTGCAAATACCCAAGTGCAACTAAAAAGTACTCAAGAAACATTGTAACATAAAAAAAACAGGCTTTCACCTGTTAATCTTGGTTCACATATTGACTTGTGTTGATTTGATTTTGTGCAATCATAACTAAAATAAACGCTAAAACATGTGTGATCGTGATGACAAAGACAAAGATAAATAATGTTGCTGGCTCCGTCATTGCTGTACCAAATGAAATGTTTGTATCATTTAAATCTTTAAACAAAAATGAATACATCCAAAGTGATCCGATCATACCAATATAAAACGGTAATAACTGTGTGACAAATGTTTCAATTATCAGGCCTATTCGAACAATGGTTTGAGACATACCTAGTCGTTTGGCAATCTCATATTCAGTTGCACCACGTTCAAGATTTTCTAAACTTCTAAAAAACATTGACATCATTAAGGCGGTAACAACCACAATCATAAACGCAAACAACATAATTTGAAATAAACCAACGATTGCAGTAAATCCAATTAAGACAAAGAAGGTACCCGTCATTGCAAGACTTGATTGATTAGATCCATTAAACAAATCAGACAAAGCAAGTTGATAAAAATCAAGTAGATTTATTTTTGTGACTTCGGCTGTTGATGATGTATACATGACTTGTTTTAAAGTATTGTCTTTAAATACGGGGTGTTCGTCATTTAGTGTAAGTAGAAAGCCCTTGAAAGTATTTGTCACAAATGATCTCGGAAACTCATTTTCTTTAAAATCAAAAACATCGGTTTGAACAATATTTATAAAAGGACTTTGAAGTAATTCTTCTTCAAGACGAGAAACAACAGTATCGGGATACATCTGAATGAACGATTTTACATTAGAATAAGGTGAAAGTGAAAATCCCTGATTTAAGTTTAGTTTTTGATAGGCATTTAGTTCTTTGTTGTTTTTAAATAAAGTATTCATTAAGTGAATAAAATCACTGTGTTTAATGTACCCACCGGTTTCATTGTAATAGATTGGGATCGTGATGGTTGGTGCCTCATTGATACTTGAAATGGCTTGTTCAACTTCACGGGTAGTAGCATCTTGATTTGAAATAGCAGAAAAGAAGTTGGTGCTAGAAGTATTAAATGAACTTATAGTAGAGTTGAGAATACCAAATATAGACACAATGAATACGGATAAAATAGCTGTTAGAATTGTAATTAACGTCATCATCTTATAAACACTTTGGATACTTCCAGATAAATGATTGAAACTTAATTGTTTGCTTGGAGAGCCAATGCCTTTATTGTTAGACTTATAATGATTGAAGTAATACATTAAAAATCCTCGATAAAAAAAGATAACGACCAATACAGCTGTAAAAAACAAAAGACCAATTAATTGTAGGTTAAGTACTGCTAGTGAAGCAGATTTAGAAACCAATAAATAGACTAAAAAACCGAAACAAACAAAAAATAAAATCATTGAAATGAATGGACGTTTTACCGGTTTATCTTGTTTTTTGCTTTCTTGAAACAAAGCAACAATGGAAACCTTTAAAATAGAACGTATAGGGATTAAATTTATGGTAACAAAAATTAATCCAACAATAACCAACATATCAAACAAGGCACTTGATGATGCAATGAAGTTAACATTTGATAGAGTGAAGCCAATCATATTTGCACCAAGCATAATAATGAATCTCGAAAATAAGATGCCAACAAAAACACCGATGATTGATGCTATGAGTAATACAATCGTATTTTCTATGACCAACATGTACCAAATCTTTTGTCTATTTAGGCCCAGTGTTTTCAGTAAAGCAACTTCTTTACCTCGCCTTTGAATGAAAAAACGACTTGTATAAATAGTGAAAAGAATTATGATGACATAAATTGTCGACTTTAATACTGAAAACACAAGACTAATGTTCAAATCTTTTAGTTGTAAATCAGCAAATGTTTTGGTAATAAGTGCCCCTTCCATAATTGAAATACCGTAAACAATGACAAGAAATGTTGCAATGGTTAAGATATAGGATAGAAAGAAACCTTTTGAACGGCGAATGTTCTGAAACGCTAACTTAAAGAGCATCAAACTCACCACCAAGCAATGTAGAAACATGTATGATTTGTTCATAAAATGATTTTCTGCTAGTTGAACCCTTTTCTATCTCATGAAAGATTTTACCATCTTTGATAAACACAACACGTGAAGCAAAACTAGCACTAAATGGGTCGTGTGTGACCATGACTGTTGTGATTTGTCTAATTTGATTTTGTAAGACCATACTATTGAGCAAGCGATGCGCATTTTTACTGTCTAAGGCACCAGTTGGCTCATCAGCAAATAAAATGTCAGGATTGGTAATAAGTGCTCTTGCAATCGCCACACGCTGGCGTTCGCCACCACTTAGTTGATATGGGTATTTATCGAGTATCGGTATAATCTCAAGATCATTTGCAACCATTTGTACACGTTCTAAAATTTGGTTTTTATTGATTTTTTGAATCGTTAGTGGTAGGGCAATGTTTTCTCTTGCAGTTAAACTGTTTAAGACATGGTATTCTTGAAAAATAAATCCCATCTTGGTTTGTCTTAGTTCTTCTTTTTCTTTCTCTTTTAAACGATTGATGGCAGTTTGATTGAAATAAACGAGGCCAGAAGTTGCCTCATCAATCCCAGATAGTAGATTAAGTAGGGTTGACTTGCCACTTCCACTTGGCCCCATTATTGCAACAAACTCTCCATTTTTGATGGTTAAATCAATGTGATTCACAGCTAATTGTTGATCATAGCTTTTAACTAATTGTTCGCATCTTAACATATTGGTTCTCCTTTATTGATAATAATCAAAGTCTAAGTAATGACCATCTTCTAGCATAATGGCACAATCACTAACCACAACATCAACAGTTGATGGTTTAAAAAATGCTTGAATGGCTAAAATATATGTATTCATGACGATCCCTCCTTTGATGCTTTCATTGTATCAAAGTTTTATCATCATAGCTTTCATATATCCTTACAAAACAAATGATCAGTATTACAATTTTGTTAGGTTAAAACATAATGGTTACAAATGTTTTATGATCATAGCTTTCTATTTGTATATCATGTTCTAAAGTTTGTAGCTGTTTTTTAACTAAATAAAGGCCAAGACCAGTTGCTGCAAGGCCTGAGGCTTTACCATTTTCTCCAGTAAATCCTTGATTGAACACATAAGGAAGATCTTGAGAAGATATCTCAACACCAGTATTGCTAATCATAAGTTCATTGTTTTGTCTAAGAAAGATAATGGTTGTTTGCTTGTCAGCATACTTAATAGCATTTAACAAAAGCTGCTGTAAACAAAATCGAATACTTTGCTCATCACTTGTAATCATAAAAGGTTCAACAAGCTTCACATCAATGGATAATTGTTTAAGTTGGCATAAGGTTTTATGTTCTTTAATTACATCAAGAATTAATGGCTTGATATCAAAAGAAGTGATATGAAAATCATGCATTTGATAATGAATTTTATCATACATGATGCGCTTAGATATTAGAGTTTCAAAATTGAAATAGATGAGATTCAAACGTTCTAAATCTTCTTGACTTAAGGCATCTTTACGATTTTCAATAAATAGTTTTAAGGTTGATAAAGGTAACTTGAGATCATGCATCCACTTGGTTTGCATATTGGTTTGATAAAGAAGCAACTGTTGTTGGTCTTTGATGTATTGATGATAGGTTGAAATAAGCGGATCATGTTTGAATTTTTTGCTTAAAACATGTTTTGAAATCAATTGTATTTGATTAGATTGCCATTTTCTTATTCGTCTTATTTCAATAAAATAAACAAACAATAAAAGCAAAAGATAAATAAAAATAAGCATCAACAGGTTTAAGTAACTATTAACATGAATCACAACATCATTATCCAAGTAAAAAGTGATGGTTATTAAACCCACAACACCAATAGTTAACAATAAAATGTATTTAAGTCCTTTGTATATAAACACGGTAACCAACCCCTCTTTTGGTTTCAATCATATCCTGTCCAACAAGTTGCTCAAGTTTTTTACGTAAACGACTTAAATTGACATTCAATGCATTATCGTCAATAAAAGACTCATGATCCCATAAGAAATCCATGATTTTTGTTCTAGAAACAAATGTTTCAGGGTCTTGCATTAAGCATTGCATGATTTTGAACTCATTTTTTGTTAAGTCAATTGTATTAACATCAAAAGAAACAACCATTGTTTTTAAATCAAGTTTGATATTTAAATAATACAGGGATGATGTTTGTTCCATTTCATATGCATAACTACGTCTCAGCAATGCTTGGATCTTAACCAATGTTAAGTCTAAGTCAAGTGGTTTGGTTAAATAGTCATCTCCACCAAGTGTCATTGCAATAACTTGATCCAGGCGTTCGTCGCGTGATGAGACAAATAAGATGGGTACATGACTAAAAAGGCGAATACGTTCACACCAATGAAATCCATTATGGTAAGGTAAATTGACATCAAGTAAAACAAGATGTGGTGAAACTTCTTTCACAAAGGCGTCAACATGTTCAAAATCTTCAACAAGATACACATCAAAATCAAAACGACTTAATGCTGTTTTAAGTTCCTGGGCTAGTATTTTGTCATCTTCAACACAAACAATTTTATACATGTTATCACTCCTTAATTTTGACTAATATTGATGAGAATTTTTTGAATGATCGTAATCATTGCATATAGGTTCTCCCTAACAAAAGGAGAATCTTCAGGCGAAAAATCAAAATCAAAGACAATCGCTTTTTTTGCTAAAAGATCAAGTTTAGACTTTGCTTTTGTAATCGCATATAGTGGGGCAAGACAACGCTCAAATAAGGTTTGATGCATTGTTGAGACACTACCTGTATTGCTTAAGTTAATCAACAAATCACTAGGTGTCATATGAAGTAGACGCGATTCAAGTTCAAAACTATCATGAATTAAGATGGCGTGATACCCTAAGTTGAGTAATTGTCTAACAAAATAACTCGCAGCAACTTCAGTTGCAAAAATTCCTATGACATAGATTGTTGAAGCATGGTGAATGCTTTGAATAAAATCTTTTAATAAGTGATCATCGACATGGTCAAAAACGTCTAAAGAGTTAACTTCTATAATTTCTTGTTTTTCAGAGTGAATCTTTTGTGCAAAACGAAAGTGACTAAAAGACGTATACCCCATTTTTTGGCAAACACGATAAACAGATGAGCGGCTCACAAAAAGGATCGATGCGACTGACTTTGCAGTCATTTGTTGGATATCGTGCGTAGTTAAATAATGATGAATGATTTGTTCAGAGGGTGTTAGTTTCATATGTACCTCCTTGTAGTTCTATTATAGAGCAACCATCTTAATTAAACAAGCTAACGGGTCGGGCATTTGTCTATTTGCTTGTTCAAATGTCCCTTTTTTTTGAATAAACTTGTTAAAAAATGATAGAATAGATAAAATATAAGCAAATCAAGATAGGAGAATAAACATGTTAAAAGACAAATTTTATTGGGGTAATTCTGTATCAAGTATGCAAACAGAAGGGGCATATAATGAGGGTGGTAAAGGGTTGTCAACCTACGATATTAAAGATGCGACTGAAGTTAGCTCTGATTGGAAAGTGGCAGTTGATGGATATCATCGTTATTTAGAAGATTTTGATTTAATGCAAGAAATGGGTATGAACATGTATCGATTTCAAATCTCTTGGAGTCGTGTCAATCCTTTAGGTGATGGAGACTTTAATGAAGAAGGGATTGCCTTTTATGATACGTTTATTGACGAACTCATTAAAAGAGGTATTGAGCCAATGATTTGTCTATATCACTTTGATATGCCTCTTGCACTGGCAAAAACCTATGATGGTTTTGTAAGTAAACATGTAGTAGATGCGTTTGCTCGATATGGGATTGAAATGGTAAAACGATTTGGACATAAGGTAAAACATTGGCTAACATTCAATGAACAAAACCTTTATAGCATGTACAATGGTGATCATCGAGCAGGTGTGATGTCAGAAACTAGAACAGAGGAACAATTGTTTCAAATTCAACATAATATTATGATGGCACATACATATGTTGCCAACTATATCCACGAACATACAGATTGTCAAATAAGTGGGATGCTTGCCTATTCACTTGTTTATCCAGCAACGTCACATCCAAAAGATGCTTTTTATGCTAGGGTATGGGATGAGTATGCCAATCAAAACTTGTTAGAAGCTTTTACAAGAGGTCGTTATTTACCTATGTTTTATCAATACATCAAACAACATGGTATTGATTTAAAAGCAACTAAGGAAGAAATGGAGGCATTATCTAAACTAAGAACTGATTATTTAACATTTAGTTACTATGCAAGTACAACGATCTCACATCAAAATATTACTGAAAAGACTGGTATTAGCCAACTTATGATTGATGGTGAACAACCCAACCCTAATCTAAAGGCAACAGAATGGAAATGGCAGATTGACCCATTGGGGTTTAGAGATATTTTAAATATCATGTATGCACGTTATCATTTGCCAATATTCCCAATTGAAAATGGTATTGGTGTACAAGAGACTTGGGATGGACAAAACATGATTGAAGATGATTATCGCATTCAATATCACATAGATCACATTAAAGCCATGATGGATGCAGTTGATCAAGATGGTGTTGATGTGATGGGATATTTAGGTTGGGGGTTGATTGATATTCTAAGTTCAAAAGGAGACATGAGAAAACGTTACGGATTTGTTTATGTTAATCGAGAAAATCATGACTTAAAGGATTTAAAGCGTATTCCTAAAAAAAGTTTTTATTGGTTTAAAGAAGTGACAAAAACAAATGGTCAAAGCATAAAAAAATAACTCATTTATTGAGTTGTTTTTTGTATGTTTCCCAATCTTCTTTTAAGATAGCAGTTAACACATTATCCTTTATTTGATTATCTGCTAGACAACGATAAGCTTGCCTTGCAATCCCTTCAACCTTGGCACCAAAAGAAGTTTGCATATGATGACTAACTTCGTTCCCAGCAAAGAAACCATTTGCAACACGTCTTAACTTTAACACATCAAAAGCAAACGAAAGCACCACCCCCCAAGCCTCTTTACCATAACCATGCCCAGCGTATTTAGGGTTGATGAAAATGCCACCACCATTAGAAATAGCTTGTTGTTCATCAACATTTGATAAACCAATACCACCAATCACCAGATTGCCCTCTTTTAATACAATTGCCCATTCGTAAAAAACAGGGCCTTGTTTGTCTATCATGCCTTGGATTCGATCAACTGCTAGATCATAAGTAAATGGAAATGGCACACTTGCTAACCATTTAGAGACTTCCATGTGATTAAGGCCTTCAACAAGTCCATCTATATCATTTATTTGCCATGGTCTCAATTTTAATCTATCTGATTCTAACATAAGCAACCCCCTCTAAAATGATTATAACATGATTTTCAATATGTATGATAGATTTTAGTGTGTTTAAAATTTGAAACATGATATGATATTTGTGAGGTGACAACATGTATTATGACTATTTAAACAGCGCATTTGGTTTGATTACAGTATACGCTAGTGAGACACACTTAATTGAACTCACAATCAATCAACCAACCCATGCATTGCCTATGCCAAATAGGATTACGGACTTAACGAAGTTACAATTGAATGAGTATTTCAATCATCAAAGATTACAGTTTGAATTACCAATTGATTTTGGAGAAGGATTTAAAAAAAGTGTTTTAAAATCATTGTTTTTAACCACGCCAGACCAATTATTATCCTATAAGGAGCTTGGTAAACGTATTGATTCTAAGGCCTATCAGGCAATTGGTAGTGCGATGAAACATAATAAAATACCCATTATTATCCCTTGTCATCGTGTCATTAAACATGATGGGCAGTTGGGTGAATATCGATATGGTCAAGCCATGAAAGAGAAACTTCAATTGTTAGAAGCAAGGACCTTGTTTATTCAAAACACGTTGGAAACAGTTCATTTTAAAGATGATCAAATAACCCAACTTAAAAATCATCCTGTTCTAAGAAAGATGTTTGAGGTGATGCCAATGGTGACACATTATCAAGCATTTAAACATGTGTTTCCTTGTTTGGTTTCACAAATATTATATCAACAAGTATCCTTCAAAACAGCTTTTAAACAAGAAACAAAACTTGCAAGAGCATGTGGCTTTCATGTGACAAAACAATCATTGGAAAGAATCGAGCCATCGCAGTGGATAGCACTTGGGTTAAATGGCCCTCGAATGAAAACAATTAAGCGCTTAATGGCATTTGACTTAGATGAAGCAAGGTACAAAGAGATGGAAGATGATGACATCTATCAAGAATTGACACAAATTAAAGGGATTGGTTCTTGGACTGTTGAGATGATGCTTTTATTTGGCTTAAAAAGGGAAGATGTAATCAGTTATAAGGACATGATTATTGTCAATGGATTAAAACATCTTTATCAACTTGAGTCACTATCCAAGTCTGAATTTGATGATATTGTGAAATCACTCAAAGGGTTTGAAAGCATTGCTTCGATGAATCTGTGGCAATACATGGAAAAAGGGTTTTATAAACAATCAAGTTTATGATACAATTAAGTGTATTGGAGGGGTTTTGTGGACATTAAAATACGTCATATTCTTGAAAAAGATTATCAAAGAATTAAATGGTTAGCAAGAGAAGCATTTTGGAATTTGTATGAACCAGGTGCAGTAGAACATTATATTGTGCATCAATTAAAGCAGCATCCTGACTATTTACCTTCACTGTCATTTGTAATAGAGGTCGATGGTGTGATAGAAGGCGCTATTTTTTATACCACTTCAATCATAGAAGATGAAGGAAAAAAAGAAGATGTAGTGACCTTTGGGCCAGTCTTTATTAATCCAAAAAAACATCGTCAAGGATTGGGAAGAAGATTGATCGAATATTCAATTAGCGAGGCAAAAAAACAAGGCCACCAAGCCATTGTGATTATGGGGTATCCTTATCACTATGCATGTTATGGATTTGTTGGTGCCAAAAAATACCACATAGCGATGCTTGATGGTCAGTATTATGTCGGTTTACTTGCTTTACCGCTTATTGAAGATGGACTAAAACTAAAACATGCAACAATCTCATTTTCAGATGTTTACGATGTTGACCAGCAAGCCGCAGAGGCATTTGATGCATTATTGCCATTCAAACAAAAGGAAGTTTTGCCGTGTCAACAAACATTTATTGAAACAGCGACTTTGATTGATGATACCATTTATAGTGAAGGATAAAATGAAAAAACTATTAGATAAAGAAATGATTCTCTATATTTTTGTTGGGGTGCTAACGACAGTTGTCAGTATTGGTACTTACTTTGTTTTTGCTAGAATTATGGGCATGCACTACATACTAGCGTCAATATTATCGTGGGTGCTAGCAGTACTGTTTGCTTTTATTGCGAATAAGCGGGTTGTTTTGATTCTAAACTATGGATTTAGTAAATGGGTTATCTTTAAAAATTAGACAAATTTTGTCTTTTTTTTTTGTTCTATTCTATTTTGTTGTGAGACTCATCTTATGATTTAAACTCAATAACTGAGTAGATATTGTAATAAAAAGGGTCAACTAGTGAGACTGTACGTTGTTTTAATATGATCCAACCCATGTATTAGAACCCCTATGTAATGTACTAACTTTCAAGCAAATATACGCCTACAGATTTCACTTCATACTCAATTTCCTTAAGGAAAAAAGGGAAAACTTCCAGATACTGGTGAATCAAGTAATACAGCTTCGGTCTCAACAACGCTTGTTTTAATTGGGGCGGCATTGATTGTTCTAAAGAAAAGTGCTACAAAAGAATTGTTTATACAGTGATTAGAATTCACATTTCAAATAGGATTAGGACTTATTACTTGTAATGAGTCTTTTTTAATTGGGACAAATTGTTCTTTTTGTATATTCACCTAAACCAAAGTTGATGATACAAATTTGTTGTGAAAGTTGAGTCACTGGTGTTGACAATAAAATAAGCTCATGATATATTAACTATAGTAAATAAATTAACTTAGGTTAATAAATATGATGGAGGAAGAGATGAACGGGACTAAATTTTCATTAAGAGAGCGAAAATATGGAGAAAAAAGACTTGAAATAGTGCGTGTGATGACAAATAAACTTGAGACATCGGGTATTAATTCAATCTCTGTTGACAGTATTTGTTTGGCAACTAATATTTCTAAAGTAACTTTTTTTAAGTACTTTAATTCAAAGGAAGAGGTTTTGTATTACTATATTCACCTATGGCAATATTTGATAAGCTATGACATCCATTTAAATAAATATGAAGGTA
>CAZWEF010000048.1:0-12830 GCA_964632125.1 uncultured Erysipelotrichales bacterium | reverse complement strand
CATGTCGCTCTGTCACAGCGAAGATCGCGGGTTCAAGTCCCGTCTGGACCGCCATGCAGGTGTAGTTCAATGGTAGAACACATCCTTGCCAAGGATGATACGAGGGTTCGATTCCCTTCACCTGCTCCATAAACATTTAACATCTTTGGATGTTTAAAGCAACTCAAATGAGTTGCTTTTTTTATTTATTTAACTGTTGATTCCCACTTCATCTTATAAGATAAAGATGGTACATCATCTTGTTGATAGGTTTTTTCAATGACAAACCCTTGTTTTAAATAAAACGATACTGCTTATCGATTCTTTACATAAACATCTAAAGCAAGAGATTGATATTTCTCTTTACACGTATCAAGTAGTTGTTTTCCAATACCTTTACCTTGATATTCTCCTAAAACAAACAACCCTGCAATGTAATCACCATTTATGATGCCAATAAATCCTTTGATAACTTCTTCCTTAAAAACAAATACATCTGCACATGATATAGCTTCTTTGACTTCCTCATAATGATTTTTCCAATAATGTTTTGAGATGAAATCATGTGCATCAATGTTTGTATCAAGCCATATGTTCATCACATCATTTATTTGTTCTATTTTTAATTGATTAATCATCTTTTTCACCTAAGTAGTGCTTTATCAAATAAGTCACCCACTCTGCCTTTTTACCACGCCGATCAAAAGAAGTATAACCTTCTGCTTTATAAATATAATTAGTTTTCCAATATCCCCATTTGGTCAATTTACTATCAATATAAGCTTTGAGTTCATCACACATCGGATCATCAATTCTTTGAGTCAAATAAGCAAGCTCTAATAATTCCATCACATTTAACTGATAAGAAGCTGGATAAGCTATGTCTAATATGTGCTTATAAATAGGTTCACCATTAGAAAGCCTTTTATACAAACGATGTTTTAACACATAATCCATCCCTTTTTCAATTACAGCATCTATTTCATTACTTTGATAGCCATGAAGACGAAATTGCACTAGCGCTTTCAAAGACTTCACAACCCCAATAAAGCAAGGTGTTTGTTTGAAGCAACCTCCATACTTTTTAACACCAGGTTCATTCCACTGACTTGCATCATTACGATCAAATGGCTGATATTGGATAATCCATTCAACACCTTTTTTAACCGAATCTAAATGAGCATAGCCAAGTTTACACAATGACTCAATCACCATGGCATTATAGCACGACACCATATCTTGTTTTTTACGACTAAGTGCAAACCCATATCCAGTAAAAAGCGTATGTTCCACAGTTTGAATTAAGTGTTGCGTATATGCTAGACGACTGCTATAAGGAATTTCAGACAAAGCAATGAGTTTCCAAATCATCGGTAAAGGTTTGGTGGTGGATTGACTGGTAATCTCAAAAATAAGATCAGATGATGACAGTAAATCATCTATTTCTTGATCCACCATCTCAATATCTAAATCATGATTTTGTCTTAATATCAGTGCGCAATCCATTCAATTCCCCTTTCTTACTTGATGTACCTAATCGTATCAATATGTTCACTAGCCATGGATTCAAATGCCTTTATTTCTTCTTCATCTTTAAAGACCCTTAAAGGAATCACTGAATAAACATTGGTTGTTTGAATCAAATAAAAGCACTGAGATGATTTCCAAACTTGTGTATACGTACTCCATTGTAATGTTGAATCAATGGTTGCAGTTTTAAATTCAATGGATTCTTGGCTAAACCCTAAGTGATATGTTTCATGTAGTTTTAATACTTGTTGGTAGGTTTTAATAGGCATCCAAAAGTAAGCTATCATCCCAATTGCAAAAGCAAAAACTGAAACGATCAGTGCAATGGTGCTTAAAATATTAAATCCTGTTGCAATCGTATAATAGATTGAAAATAACACAAACAAGACAATGAATACCAAATTAAATTTACTGATAAGCTTTGCTGCCATTAAATAATTTCTTACTGCTTGAACATATTCTTTTTTTGTGTATGTGAATGTTAATTTAATCATGCAAGCATCCTTTCTTAACGATTTTCATAAACCAGTTCAACCATCCCATTATACGTATGGGTTTCAACTAATTTCAATAAAGTCGTTTCTTTAGAATCAAATAATGGAATGCCATCACCCAATACAGTTGGCATAATTGCAATTCGGTATTGATCAATCATACGATGATTCAAAGCTTGATTGACAATTGAAGCACCTCCACAAATCCAAATATCTCCTGTTTGTGTTTGCTTTAATCGTGTCAATAAATCAACTAATGGTTCACTAGTAAATTTAATATTAGGCTTATCCTCAACTACTTTATGTGTCAATACATAAGTCATTTGATTTTCATAAAACCAAACATCTTTCGATAACTCAGTCACTACTTGATGATAAGTCGTATACCCTAATATAACTGTTTCAACAGTTTTAATGAATTCGTCGTATGTCCCTGTATTGGCTTGATCGCTTCCATCTCCTTCAAGCCAAGCAACACCGCCATCTTTGTCAGCAATATAGCCATCCAAACTCATGGCAATATATAACACAACTTTACCCATTCTAATCACCCTTTCTTTATCTTTCCATTATATCTTTTTTTCTATCTTTTCTCAATACTAGATATAGACTGATGTATTTACAAACATAATTTGGTATACTGATACTGAGGTGATTTGATGAAAGAATTTTTTAGTGAACCTTTTTGGGCTGGATTATTAGGACGGCTAATCAGTGTCTTAATCATCATTGTGGTGAGTGTTATTCTAATTCGTGTTTCTAAAATTATCATCGATAAACTACTTATTAAAAATCAAGCCAGTTTAACTGACCGTAAAAGAAAAACATTATCATCCATTTTACATAGCGTGACAAGATATGTTATCTATTTCTTTATGATTTATCAAATACTTGCAGTTTTCATCAATAATATGGGCTCTATTTTAGCAGTTGCTGGGATTGGGAGTGTGGCTATTGGTCTTGGCGCACAAGGCTTAGTTAGAGATGTTCTTGCCGGTGTATTTATCCTTTTCGAAGATCAATATGGCATAGGAGATGTCATTACCATTAAAAGCCAATCAGGTGTTGTCGAAAACATTGGACTTCGTACCACACGTATAAGAAGTGCTGATGGCAATGTTCACATTATCCCTAATGGTTCGATTGATTTTGTCACGAACATGTCTAAGGACTTTAATCGCGCTGTCGTGGATTTACTGGTAACCCACCAAGCCGATATCCCTACTGTGATTGATATCATCAATGATGAAATTAACATCATTTATCCTCAAATAAAGGGTCTCTTTAGTAAACCTAGTGTGCTAGGCGTACAAAATCAAATGGAATCATCCATCACCATACGTATCTCAGCAGATTGTGAAGTTGGTACGAATTGGCAAGCAGAAAGAGAATTAAGAAAGCGTCTTATCACACGTTTAAAAAAAGAAGGTTTTGCTTTACCATACCCTCATATCGTGATGAGTCAAATAACATAAAAAGCACTAAACCG
The DNA here is from genome assembly GCA_964632125.1 of uncultured Erysipelotrichales bacterium. Classification (GTDB taxonomy): domain Bacteria; phylum Bacillota_I; class Bacilli_A; order Erysipelotrichales; family CAZWEF01; genus CAZWEF01. The sequence goes on along the minus strand of CAZWEF010000048.1, from coordinate 9,338 downwards.
CATCTCGGTAGTGCTTTTTTTTACGTTTTGTTTTTGTTTTGAAGTCATTTGATAAAATACTAATATTGCCATCAACTTCAAGTATAGCCAGATCAACATCATCTAACGAAGCAACACCATGCTCTCTAGCTGCTTCTTCAATTTCAAACAAACTAATGCGTGATTTTACAAGGTTTTCTTTAATCACTTGTCCATCATAAATCAACATCACAGCGTGCCCTTGAACAGCAATTGAAAACCTTGGAAACCGATAAATAAGTGTTTTGAATAAATAGTTCATCACAAACAAAGTACCAGCTGCTACCAAGCCACCAGACAAGCTTACATTCGAACCTACCATCGCATTTTGGACAGCATTACTGATCAACAAAATAAAGACTAAATCAATAATAGAAAGTTGTGCAAGTTCTTTTTTGCCAAACAAGCGAATCGCAACCAAAATAAAGAGATAGACCATTGCAGATTGAAAAGCAATCATTAAATAAGCACCCATATCATCAACCTTCAAGTTCAGCCATAACAAGTCCTACAGGGCAATGATCACTGCCAAGTACATCCGCATAAATAATGGTTTCTTGAATCTTTGGTTTTAACACATCCGAACAAATAAAATAATCAATCCGCCATCCAATATTTCTCTCACGTGCCCCCGCCATATAAGACCACCATGTATAGGCATCTGTTTGATCAGGGTTTAGATAGCGAAACGAATCACAAAACCCACTTGCTAATAGACTTGTCATTTGATTTCTTTCTTCATTTGTAAATCCAGCATTGTTTCGATTTGTTGATGGATTTTTTAAATCTATTTCTTGATGTGCAACATTTAAATCACCACACATAATAACTGGTTTTGGTAAACTCAATAAATAAGCCCTAAAGTCATCTTCCCACGTCATGCGATAATCAAGTCTCGCTAAATCTCTTTTGGCGTTAGGTGTATAGACACACACTAGATAAAACAATTCATACTCAAGTGTAATAACACGACCTTCTTGATCATGTTCTTCTTTGTTAAGTCCATATACAACACTGATTGGTTTGTGTTTAGTCAGTATGGCTGTTCCAGAATAGCCTTTTTTTATAGCATCATTAAAGTACTGATGATAACCCGGTAAATCTAATTCCAATTGCCCAACTTGCATCTTTGTTTCTTGGATGCAAAAAAAATCAGCTTGTTCTTGCCAAAAAAAATCTAAGAATCCTTTTTTAACACATGCTCTTAATCCATTCACATTCCATGATATTAACTTCATCATTTTTCCTCCTTAACATACTCAATAATGCGTCTTAAATATGCTTCATATGTATCGTATGTTTTAGGTGACTGGTAATACGAATAGCCACTTTTCCATTTAGACAATATCATTGATTCCCATTTTTTATAAGCATCATTAGACGCACCAACATTAGCCAATTCATAGAAATCGATTGGTAAATCTACTGGCACTCCCTGCTCAATGTCTTTAAAACGCTCTGTAGAAAAAATATAAAATGGTCCTGAATAAGTTAAGACAGAGCCATCTGCTAAACTTAGGAAATCTAAAGCAGCAGCACCACCAAATGATTGTTCACCGACAATCATTGCACTTTGTGTATCAGCAACAACAGCCGCTAGTAAATTAGCTGCACTATAAGTATACGAAGAGGTCACCAAATAAAATTGTTTATCATCTTGTTCACGACTTGAAATAAACTGCCATTCATTAACCCCACCGTATAAATCGCTAGATTTAAGAGACCAGTCCTTAGTTGCTAATTGCTTCATCACGGTAGCAATATAAGTGATATAGCCACCACTATTACATCTAATATCAATGAATACATCATCATATTTATCAATGATTGGTTCCATATCGTTCATAAAGCGAACCAATGTTTCATCAAATCCGTATATCTCAATGTACAAGACATCATCGATTTCATGATAACTAGCAATTGACAATGTTGTCGCATTACACTGTGCTTTACTATAAGCAAGACGATACTCTTTTTCATATAAGACAGATGATACTTCATCTTCTTGTTCAAGCCTTTCAAAAAATGATGGATAGATAAATCCTGTATGTAAATCCCCTAATTGTGAAATAGCTTGTTGCATCAAGTGATGATTGGATTGAACATCATCTGTTGCAACAACTGAATCAAAGGGTGTCCCAAGTTGATTTAATCCATAAAACTGTTCCATCACCAAATTCAAAAAATTGACACTATGTTTACTTGCTTGGAGTTGACTTGCTGCATTGAGTTGAAAATTAAAATCAGACCAATAATCAAGTGTTTGTTGATTGAAATAATCTTCAGGTGTCGAAACCATTAATTGATAATCGCCATTATAGCCATATACAACGTCTAAATCATAACCAGAAAGTAAAAAATTAGCCAAATAAAGGGGCACTAAATAATGTCCTTGTTGATAATCTATTGGTATTTGATATGCATCTAGTGAAATACTAAGTGGTTTAGTTGGTTCTAACATCTGGATTTGAAATGATTGAATGCTGTTTTGATACAAACTTGATACTTCATCAAGTAATTTAACATCAGAAATGAGTAATGTCTTATCTTTAAAATTAATGATCACTTCTTTTTCTTTATTTAGAACAAGACGCCATTCATTGCCTTTATAGTCAACATAAAAATTTTGTTTTTGAATTAAACTTGGTAAAATAAAATTATAAAATTCATTTAAATCCACATATGGAACCCCAATTAAATCTGGTTCAAAGTACACAGGCAAGGTTTGATGAACTTGAGGGGCTTGTTTATTTGAAAGTACATGGGCGATACCCATGTCATAATTAGTTAAAGGTTTTTGACTTGATTGAACAACTATATGTTGGTTAAGCAATAGTGAAAACATGGGATAAAGCAACAAACTCATCAACAAAAAAAATACAACCAATCGCTTACCCATTTACATCACCACCTGTTGTTTATTATAACAAATCCCATCAAAACAAACAAACAATTACATCATATTTGTATATTTATAGGTCATTAAAATACGTTTCCCGTTTGGACTCATTTCAACTTTCTGACTTAGATAGATAAATCCTAGCTTTTCAAATAGATGAATACTTATTTGATTATCTTGATAAATCTCAGCATATAAATCACCTACATATGTTTGCAATAGTTTTTTTAAAACTAAAGTACCAAAACCTTGACCCTGAAAATTAGGGTCAATAATGATCCCGACATAAACATGATCATCTCTAAATAATTCCAATCGCCCCACAACACGATTAAAATAAGCAATACTATACATCTTTAGATGTGGCTTTTCATGATTAAAATAGGCATCATAACTTGCGACAAAAGCATCCCAACTACGCACCATATCAATACCAGATAAATAGCGTAGGGTTTCATTTTGTTCCCAACGATACATCGTTTTTAAATGAACTGGTTCAACTTCTTTTAATGACACAAGATAAAGTTGACGGTATTCCTCTCTTGTCATCGAATAGGCACAACTATCTTTAAATTGGCCGTCATAACTGACATAGAATAGTCTAAGGGTTCCTTCATATTGAAAGCCACACTGTTTGATGACACTCTTTGATTGCTCATTTTCAGGAAAATGATAAATGGTTAACAACGAGGCATGTAAGTGATCAAATCCATAGGGTATTATTTTTGTCATGGCTTCAAAAGTAAGCCCTTGTCCCCAATATGACTCAGCAATTGAATAACCGATAACATAAGTTGATTGATTAAACCTTTTTTTATCTTGATAGATGCCAATACTACCAATGACTTTAGATGTCTCTTTAAAAACGAGCGCAAACTCACCTTGTGTTTTCATGAGGTTAAGGAGTACGGCATAAGATTCTTCCATTGACTCATGGGGTTTCCATCCTGCAGGAGGACCAACATTTGGATTAGTGGCATATCCATTAAAATCAACTAAATCCTCTTTCATAAATGGTCGAATAATCAATCGTTTTGTTTCAAACACGGTACCACTCCTTTGCTCAATTTTAACATACCCAATACTCGATAACAACCCTTGACATTTCTCGTTTATTGGTCTACGATAGGCATGAGGTGATCGAATGAACATTGCATTATTATTGGTTGATGGTTTTGAAGATGTTGAAGCTTTTGCACCTAAAGATATTCTTGAGCGTGCAGGACAAAAAGTGATGCTTGTGTCTGTGAACAATCAAGACATTGTGACATCATCTAAAAATATACGTGTCTTAAGTGACCTTCTTTATCAAGAGATACATTTAAATGATTTTGATTTAATTATCATGCCTGGTGGTCCTGGTGTATCAAATTACAAGCAAAATACTACCTTTATCCAGGACTTAAAAGCGAGAACAGAAAAATGTATTGCTGCAATTTGTGCTGCCCCAACAATCTTAGCTGAATGCGGCTTGTTAGACCATAAACAAGCAACGGGCTTCCCTACAACCTTAGAAGCTTTAAAAAAGCAAGGTGTCATTGTTATTGATCAAGATGTTGTGATAGATGGTCACATACTTACATCAAGGGCCATGGGTACTTCAATTGATTTTGGTCTTGCAATCGTTTATTGGCTATTGTCTAAAGAACTTGCGCAAACCATTAAAACACAAATATGTTATAAAAACTAGTGGGGAACCACTAGTTTTCATATGTGCCTTTAACAATTATCTGTTTGTTTTGCATCATTACTTGGCCCTTTGCAATCACTGTATCCAACTGAAAGTGACGATCAACTATGAGTAAATCAGCATCAAATGAAACTTCAACGCGTCCTTTTTTATGTTGCAAATTCAATGCACTTGCAACATTAGATGTAAAGAAAGGTAGCGCTTTGTCTAATGATACTTTGCCTTTAATGACTAAATCTTTTAGTTCTTCAAACATCGCATCAACTCTACTTACACCCATTTTAATTAAATGACCATCTTGATCATATGATGACCAAGAACCAAAGCCATCACTAGAGATAGTTACTCGATTAAGCTTAACGCCTTCTCCCATCCATTTTTTGATGATTTCGCCAGGCTTTTTATGACCACTTAACCCGCAGGTTAAATCAATTGTCCCACCCATTTCAAGAAATGTTTGCGCTTCTTCTAAGAGCTCATCTCTTCGATTGACATGTGTTGGTCTTAACACCGAAATTGGCAATGCTGATTTTTTTAATGCCTCAAATATTGGTTTCATCCCTTGCTCATCATCCCCCATATGACAAACCACATGTCCTGACTTTGAAGCAATCATGCCTGCAATACGTGCCTCACTTGCAATATGTGCCAATTTTTTACCATCAATCATTGAACTACGATGATCACTCAATGCAATTTTAAGACCAATAATTGGGTCAATAAAAACAATGTCTTTTTGAATGTCACCTGTGATTGTTGGTGAGGGATATCGGTAACTACCTGTTAATGCATAGGCATTTATGCCTTCTTCATTAAGGGCATTGACTTTTGCAACCAACTGTTCAACCGACCTGGTGGCTCCGTCTGTTCCAAGTAAGCCAACTACAGTTGTCACACCCCCTTTGATAAAGTCAGTTAACATGGCTTCTGGCACACGTGTTTTAAAGCCCCCTTCCCCACCTCCACCAGTCACATGGACATGTTGATCAATTATGCCTGGCATAACAACGTGTTCAGTACCATCAATGATGGTGGTTTCGATTCCTTTGATGTCGATTTGAGGCGCTATTTTTATGATTTTACCTTCACTAATTAATATATCTTGTATTCCTAAATATTTAGGTGCATAAACAACGGCCTGTTTGATAATGATCATTTGAAATCCTCCTAAAATTTTTAATGTTATTTTATAAAAAGCAATTGATATTCTTACTCATCTATGCTAATATTATACATGCACGGAGACATACTCAAGAGGCTGAAGAGGTGCCCCTGCTAAGGGTATAGGTCGGGAAACTGGCGCGAGGGTTCAAATCCCTCTGTCTCCGCCATTTAAATGATAACACGTTAATAACGTGTTTTTTTTATGAAAAGAGCACAATCGTGCTCTAAACCGGTAAGAAGCTAAGCCCTACTTTTTGTTTCTCAACATCCACAGAGTGAACATAGACATTAACAATGTCACCTACGTTTACTACTTCTAAAGGATGTTTAATGAATTGTTTGGTCATTCTAGAAATATGAACGAGTCCATCATTTTTAAGTCCGATGTCAACAAATGCTCCAAAATCAACAACATTTCTCACTGTTCCTTCTAGCTCAAGTCCAACTGTTAAATCTTCGATCGTTAAAATGTTTGTTTTTAATAATGGTGTTTGATAGTGATCTCTTGGTGATCTTGTCGGTGCAATAAAAGCATCTAGAATATCATCTAATGTATAAGCATCTATACTTAATTGGGTCATCAAATCTTCTTTATTAACACTTAGAAGTCTTTGTTTCAATGATTCACTACCTAAGTCATGAACACTAAGTCCTACTATCTCTAATAATTGATATGCTTTATCATAGCTCTCTGGATGAATACTTGTTTGATCGAGAGGTTCTTTTCCTTCAACAATACGTAAAAACCCAGCAGCTTGTTCAAATGCTTTTTGTCCGAGCTTTGGTACTTCAAGAAGGTCTTTACGTGAAGAAAAACGACCTTTAGCATCTCTATACTTAACAATGTTTTTTGCAACACTCGTTGATAAACCAGAAACATAGCCCAGTAGTGACCATGAGGCTGTGTTTAGGTTAACGCCTACTTGGTTAACTGTTTTACTAACAACAAATGTTAATTGGTCTTCAAGATTATTTTGGTTCATATCGTGTTGGTATTGACCAACACTAATTGATTTTGGATCAATTTTCACAAGTTCTGCAAGTGGATCTTGTACCCTTCTAGCAATTGAAACAGCCGAACGCTCTTCAACTTGAAAATCCGGAAACTCCTCTTGTGCAACTTTGCTTGCTGAGTAAACCGAAGCACCTGCTTCAGAAACAATGATATAAGAAGCATCTAATTGGTAATCTTTAATAACACCAGCAATAAAGCTCTCTGTTTCTCGGCTTGCAGTCCCATTACCAATAGCAACCACTTCAATTTTATATTGTTGAATCAAGTCACTTACTTTCTTTGCATCTCGACTTGTATCTGATGATGTTGTCGGATAAATTTTATCAATATGAAGCACCTTTCCTGTTGGATCAATCACAGCTAATTTACATCCAGTTCGATATGCAGGATCAACACCAAGCATCACTTTGTCTTTTAGTGGTGCTTGTAATAATAGTTTTTCAACATTTATTGAAAAAACTTCCAGTGCTTGGTGTTCCGCTTTTTCTGTTAATTCTCCTCTTATTTCACGATCAACAGATGGTTTAATAAGTCGTTTATAGGCATCCATCAGTGCTTCTTTAATATACGGCTCTACAAATGATTGTTTTTTTACTATTTTAGACAATACATATGCATAAAATCCAGTTGCATCAAAGTCAATTGTTACTGTAATAACTTTCTCTTTTTCGGCACGATTAACTGCTAATATTCGATGAGATACAATCTTTTTAACAGGTTCTTGGTATTCATAATACATCTCATAGACTCTTTTTTCATCACCATGTGTTTTTTTAACTTTTGTTTTAATAACACCTTGATGCATGAGCTGTTTTTTTAAATATTGACGATAATCAGCTTGATCAGAAATAACTTCAGCAACAATGTCCATAGCACCAGAAATAGCTGCCTCAATACTCTCAACAGCGTCATTTACATACTTGCTTGCCTCTTCTTGGACAGACCCATCTTTGGGCAGTGATAAAAACCATTGTGCTAATGGTTCCAATCCTTTTGCAATGGCCTCAGTTGCTCTTGTTTTTTTCTTTTCTTTGTAAGGACGATATAAGTCTTCAACTTCAGAAAGTTTTTCACACTTAAGAATTGCTTGTCTCAGTTCTTCTGTCAACATCCCTTTTTCATCAATTAATCGAATGACATCTTCTTTTTTCTTAAGCAAATTCGCTTGATACTCATAAGTTTTATAAATTTCACGTATTTGATCTTCGTCTAAAGCACCCGTTGCTTCTTTTCGATAACGGGCAATAAATGGGACAGTATTTCCTTCTTCAAGTAACCCTAACACAACTTGTACTTGCGCTGGTTTAATTGATAGTCCTTTCGCCACATCTTGAATAATTGATTCACTTGTCATATCGTACATACTTCCTTTCTACTCGCTCTGAAATGGTTGTAAGGACTTCATGGGTAATCGTATCCAGTCGATTGGCCACCTCTAATAATGGAATATTTTTACCAAAAAGCTCTACCTCATCTTTTACATGAACTTGGTCATCCACTTTAACCATCATTTGATCCATGCAAATACGCCCAACAATTGGATATAGATGGCCATTAATCCAAACATGTGCCCCTTGATTCTTTCTCAAAAAACCATCAGCATAGCCAACTGGTAGGACTGCAATTTTTTCTTTTGATGTTGCTTTGTAAGTTCTACCATATCCAACCGTTTCACCAGGTTCAACTTCTTGTATGGCATGAACAATCGTTTTAAAAGAAACAACGTGTTGCATATGTTCTTCTTGCGTTGGATCTTCTCCATAAAGCGCAATACCTGGTCGTATAAGATTGGTCAATTCATCTCGAAAATACAAACTAGCACCTGAATTAGATGCATGTATCCATTTAAAGTCATAATCAATGTTTTTAATGATGGATTGAAACTGGTTGTATTGCTCTTCAACATAAGCCATATCTTCATCACTTGTTGCATAATGTGTATAAATCCCTTCAACACTCATTAGCCCTTCTTTACATATAGCCTCAACATGTGATACATCTTTAAAGCCTAATCGATTCATACCTGTATCAATTTTAATATGAACGCGTAAGCCATATTTTAAATCTTGAGATAGTTGGTTGTAAAATGATTCTTGATATAAATCAATAATCAAATTATTTGCTTTCACACAAGGAATATCTTCAATACCAACTGCACCTAAAATAAAGATGTCTTTTTTTATATTGGCACGTTTTAAAGAGAGCGCTTCTTTTAACGTTGCAACTCCAAACATCACAACTTGATCCATCTTTTCCATTGCTTGAGCAACGCCAATAGCACCTACACCATATGCATTCGCTTTAATAATTGGCATTAATGGTTTATCGTTCATTAAAGCAAGTTCTTTTACATTATGCTCTAGTGCATTTAAATCAACATATAAATTAGTTCCTCTTGCCATCCTTTCACCTCACTTATTTCATTGTATCATAAAACCCTCTTAAATTAAATCACACGAAATAAAAAGGTGCTAAAGCACCCTAGTTAATTGCCAAAGCAATTTCCATCATTTGATTAAACGTATCTTGTCTTTCCTTTGCTGAAGTTGCTT
>CAZWEF010000047.1:5678-13309 GCA_964632125.1 uncultured Erysipelotrichales bacterium | reverse complement strand
CAGTCCCTCCAAGGCTACTACAGTTTAGTTTGTTTATTGTTTTAACATACCCCAAGAAAACAAACAATCATAGGTTATGCGAGTCTATTAGGTTTTCGTTAAATACTTATAGACATCGTATTTACTTAGTTTACGGTTATAACACTTAGCTCACTATTGTAAACAAATAATGAGTAAGCGGCTGCGACCCTATGTCGGGTAATTAAGTTAATTAAGCAGCGAAAGAATAATTTGTGTTTCCAGTTATTGGAAATGTACGTAACGTGTACGATCGACTGCAACCAAGGTCAGACATTGCCCCTGTCGAAACCGTGACAACCCCATATGACAATCACATTATAACATAATACAATGTGACTTTCATTATAAACAATTAAATTAATTCTGGAATAAAATGTTTTAAAGCAACAGCGATACCATCTTCATCATTTGATTTAGTTACATGATCTGCAATTGCAAGAACTTCAGGTGCAGCGTTTGCCATTGCAACACCAATTTTAGCTAATTGAAGCATGGTTAAATCATTTTGGGCATCGCCAAAAGCAATGATATTTTCTTTTTCGATGTCGAGTTGTTTAAATGCATGTTTTAAAGCATTTGCTTTATCAACACCTTTAGCAGTGTATTCAACATAGAACGGTGCTGTAAACATACAGTTAACATCATCCTTAAATGGCGAGGCAAGGGCTTCATAAATTTCTTTTAAGTAATCTGGATCGCCACTAGTTAAGATTTTATTGGGTGCAAAGTCAATAAATGCTTCTAAATCTGGTTGATAAGATACTGTAAATCCATTGATTGTACTTTCATAATCTAGTTTGTATGCATTCAAATCATCAACAAACAAAGTCTCTCCTTGATCAACCATTGGGAAAATATTAAACTGTTTAACATGATGTAAAATACGTTTCGTATCTTTATATGACAATGCTTGTTCAAATAAAACTTCATTTGAAGCTAAATCCAATACTTGTCCTCCATTATAAGAAACAACAATACCACCATATGTTTTCATATTAAGCTGTGAAGATAAATGAATCATACCAATTGTTGGACGACCTGATGCAAGAATGAGTTTGTATCCGAGTTGTTGCGCTTTTATCAATGTTTCTTTTGTTGTTGGAGAAATGACTTTTTGTGAATTGAGTAGTGTGCCATCAACATCCATAACAATGACTTTAAGTGTGTTCATTAAATGCCTCCTTTAGTTGTTTAATCCTATTATAATGCATTTCATCTTTTTTTCACATCATTTTCAAAATAGGGAATCATTTTCATAAAGTATAGCCCTTTGATACAGTGAATTTAACTAGACGATAACCAGTGCATATGCTATACTTTGTACTAGAGGATAACTCAAAAGGGGGAGAAGAAATGAAGGATTCATCAGTAAAAAAAGCAGTTGCAATTGGAGTTGGTTCAGCTGTCTATTTTATTTTAGCGAAGTTTGTTGCGATTCCGTTATTATTCGTACCAAATACAACACTTCAAACAACATATGCTTTTTTAGGCTTAATGGGATTTGTTTTCGGGCCTATTGTTGGTTTGTTTGTAGGGTTAATTGGGCATGTATTAAATGATATGTTAAGCTATGGATCAGTTTGGTGGAGCTGGGTGTTTGCTACTGCATTTTTTGGTTTTGCAATAGGAATGCTCGGGCATTTCATTAAAATTGAAGACTTTAATAAAAAGAAAATGGGGATGTTCATTGTTGGACAGGCAATTATTTGTTTTATTGCTTGGGGCATTATTGCACCGACCTTTGACATCATCATTTATAGTGAACCAGTGGGGAAGGTCTTTACACAAGGGATGGTTGTGTTTTTAACCAATGCATTAATTACGGGTACATTAGGTACAATTTTAATTGCAACGTATTCTAAAACCATCACATCTAAAGGAAGTTTATCTAAAGAAAATTAATTGAAATGAGGTATATCTGTGAATCATGATGCAATCGTATTCAATCAATTTAGTTTTCACTATCATAGTCAACAAGAGCCAACTCTTGTTGATTTGAATTTTAGCATAAAAAAAGGAGAAAAAGTTGCCATCATTGGTCCTTCAGGAAGTGGGAAAAGCACTATTGGTCATTGTATAAATGGTCTTGTGCCAAATTATTACAAAGGTGAAACAAGTGGTGAGATGTTACTTTTTGGACAAAAAGTAAAGACCATATTTGATGCATCTAAATTTGTTGGTACTGTACTACAAGATCAAGATGCTCAATTTATCGCATTGTCTGTAAAAGAAGATATCGCTTTTGCACTTGAAAATGATTGTGTGGAAGTTGATACGATGCATCAAGAAGTAACGCGCATTGCAAAAGTCGTGGGCATTGAATCGTTGCTTGAAAAAAGACCACAAGACTTGTCAGGGGGACAAAAACAAAAAGTATCGTTGGCAGGCATTATGGTCAATCAAGCAGATATCGTTCTTTATGATGAACCACTTGCAAATCTTGACCCTTTAGGTGGTCAACATGCAATCGAACTTATTGATCAACTGCACCATGACCATCACTTAACGACGATTATCATTGAACATCGCTTAGAAGAAGTGCTACATCGTCCTGTTGACCGCATTATTATGATTCATCACGGGCGTGTTGTGGCTGATTTAACGCCAGATGCACTATTAAGAAGTGATTTACTTGAAACCTATGCCATTCGTGTTCCATTATATGTTTCAGCATTAAAATATGCAAAATGTGATTTATCGAAGATACAAGATTTATCTCGTCTTGATTTAATTGACTTTGGTTTGTTTGAAGAACCACTCAAACAATGGGCTAAACAATTCCCGCTTGTTGAAAAAGAAGTATCTCAAAAACCACTCCTTGAAGTAAGTCAACTAAACTTTGGTTATGATGATCAACCATTACTAAAAGATATTCATTTTGAAGTGAAAGAACATGAACTTGTTAGTATTGTTGGCGCTAATGGAGCAGGTAAATCAACGTTATCGAAAGTGATTTGTGGTTTTGAAAAAGAACAGTCTGGTTGTATCAAACTGAAAGGCGAAGACATTGGTCAGTGGAGTTTAAAGGAACGTGGAGAAAAAATAGGGTTTGTTTTACAAAATCCTAATGCAATGATTTCTAAACATATGGTTAAGGATGAAATCACTCTAGGACTGAAATTAAGAGGATTTGATGAAACGGAAATCGAAAAAAGATATCAAGAGGTCTTGCATATTTGTGGCTTATATCCGTTTCGAAATTGGCCAATTAGTGCACTGAGCTATGGACAAAAAAAACGTGTGACCATTGCCTCAATTCTCATCTTAAAACCAGATGTCTTAATTGTAGATGAACCAACAGCTCGACAAGACTATGCACACTATCACGATATTATGACATTTTTAAGTGACTTGAGTCATCAAGGCGTTAGTATTTTATTTATTACACATGACATGCACTTAATGCTTGAGTACACAACCAAAGCGTGCGTCTTTAGTGACGGTTCTTTAATCATGGTTGATCGCCCGGAAATTGTACTTGCATCAAAAGATACCCTTGCAAAAGCCAATTTAAAACAAACGTCTTTGCAATTGATGGAGCAACAATGTCACATCCCGTCACAACAACTTGTACGCGCAATGATTGCTTACGAACGTGAGGTGAATCAACATGGCTAGATTAAATATCATCAATTATGTTAAACAAGATTCTTTTGTTCATCGACTTAAAGGATCAACTAAGCTCATTTGTTTTCTGCTTTGGTCAACGGCAGCGATGATTACCTATGATACACGTTTCCTCTTGTTTTTATGTTTGTTTGCTTTATTCATGTTTAAAGTCTCTAAAATTAAGTTTCAAGATGTTAAAGTCGTTGTTTATTTCATCTTGTTCTTTCTTGCTTTGAACTTAATTATGATTTATTTATTTTCTCCTGAAGAAGGTGTTCGCATCTATGGATCAAGAACTGTCCTTTGGGAAGGCATTGGCCGTTATACCGTGACAGTTGAACAACTTTTCTATCAATTCAACATTCTCATCAAGTATTTAGCTGTATTCCCGGTAGCATTGTTGTTTGTTGTGACAACATACCCAAGTGAATTTGCATCTTCACTTAATCAAATTGGCGTCCCTTATCGTATTGCATACGCTGTGTCTATTGCCCTTCGTTATATCCCTACGATTCAAGATGACTTCATCATGATTTCAAAGGCCCAACAAGCAAGAGGTAATGATATGTCTAAAAAACAACCATTGTTTACAAGGTTAAAGCATGCATCATACACGTTATTTCCATTAATCTTTTCAAGCCTTAATAAAATTGATGTCATCAGTAATGCCATGATTTTAAGAGGCTTTGGTAAAAAAAGTAAAAGAACTTGGTATCAAACGACGCCTATAACAACAAATGATTTATTATCTATCGCTATTTGTATGAGCTTTCTTGTTGTATCTATTATCTTAATCATCATGAATCAAGGAAGATTTTATTCACCATTTAACTAAATACATGACAACAATCATTTAAGTCATTGATATTAGTTAAGAATCTAATGAAAACCTAATTCTAGTAAAAAGGAGAAATATATGAAAAACATGTTGGTATTACAAACAGATTTTGGTTTACAAGATGGTGCTGTAGCAGCCATGTATGGTGTTGCTTATAGTGTATCAAATGAATTGGTCATCAATAATTTAACCCATGAAATCCCTCAATATAACCTTTGGGAAGCATCTTATCGCTTGGTTCAAACACTTCAATACTGGATGCCAGGGACAGTTTTTGTTTCAGTAGTTGATCCAGGTGTTGGTAGCGAAAGAAAAAGTGTGGTTGCTAAAACAAAAAGTGGACACTATATTGTGACGCCTGATAATGGTACCCTCACACACATCAAATTAGCCATTGGCATAGAAGCTGTACGTGAAATTGATGAACAAGTCAATCGTTTGCCGCAATCTGGTGAATCTTATACATTTCATGGACGTGATATTTATGCTTACACAGGTGCAAGACTTGCTGCTGGAATTATTGATTTTGAAGGCGTTGGTCCTCTCGTAGAAGAAGATGTTGTGAGTTTACCAATTGTACCTGTTGTTTTAAATGATATGTCAGTTGAAGGTATGATTGATGTTTTGGATATTCGTTTTGGTAATCTATGGACGAATATTAAAAAGAGTGATATCGATCAAATCAATATGAACTATGGCAGTCGTTTTAAAGTCACTATTATGAATGAGAATCGTGATATTTACAACAATGACATGATGTTTGTTCATTCATTTGCTGAAGTGAATATCGGTGAATCATTGATTTATGTTAATTCATTGTTAAATATTGGTATTGCCATTAATCAAGGTTCATTCGCAAATGCTCATCAAATTGGCACTGGTGAAAAATGGCGCATTCGTATTCAAAAAATAGCTTAAAAAATAAAAGTTAAGGTTATTTTAAGGAAGATGATTTAAAATAACATTAGGAGGATTTAAAATGAATACAAAATTAAATGTTGTAAGAGGATTACTTTTTGGATTTGCTGGTGTTTTAGCTATTTTTGGTATTTGGTCATTTGTTGTGAGTGTGCAATATATTGGTACTTTGTTAAAACAAGGACAAGTTGATTTAGGGAAAAACTTCTTCGAAGTCTTAAAATATATAGTCGACGGTTCACTAAACTACTTAATTTATGCGAGTTTACTTGCGACAAGTGCTCTTGTAATTGGGCTTTTAAATAAACAAGAAGCTGTGATTGTTGAATCGATTGAAGAAGATGATGAAGACGATTATGATAACGAAGATGATGAAGACGATGAAGAAGATGATGCAGAAGTCATTGAAGAAGCTGTAATCATTGAGGAAGAAGTTTTAGAAGAAGATGAAACAAACAGTGATGACGAGTCAATCGAAGTAATCATTGAAGACGAAAATGAAGAAACAGCTGAAGAGACTGTTGATAAGCAGCACGAAGATGTTAAGGCCTAAGGCCTTTTTCTTTATACAATCTTAATACTACAATAGAAATCTTAATTAAATCTTTATGCCTAAAATGATACAATTTAAGTTGTAACCATTTAATAAATGATGTAAATTGAAGCTTTGATTGAATGGGTTGCTTTTTTTTGGTATGATACGTATATGGTTATGTATTAAAATACCATTAAGATGAAATAAAGCACTTTAAACTAAAAAAGAGGAAAACAACATGAGAAAAATTAATCGTATTGTGATTGTAGGGTGCAGTCGTTTTGGTAGTTCGATTGCGTCACTACTATCATCAAAAAACAAAGAAGTTGTGATCATTGATAACAATGAAAAAAACTTCGAAAAGCTTTCTACAAATTACTCAGGCTTTAAACAAGTTGGGGATGGAAGCCAAGTTGATGTACTGATTCAAGCAGGGATTGAAAAAGCTGATATGGTCGTTGCAGCTACTGATAATGATCATGTGAATATGATGGTTGCTGAAATTGCCAAACAACTTTATCAAGTTGAGCGCGTTGTGTGTCGCTTGTATGACCCTGAAAAAGAAGACATTTATAATGATTTTAACATCAGCATTGTCAATCCAACACAATTGACACTAAAGGCTTTTGAAATTTTATTATCGGAGATGCCATTATGAAAATAGCGATTATCGGCGGAAGACGCAAAGCAATGTTTTTGATTCAAAACTTAAAAATTCAACACCATGAAATTATTGCCATTACAGATGATATGGAACATGGACGAAATATTGCAAAGACTTGTAATGTTGATGTTTATGTAGGAGATGCAAGCCGTGTATCACTTCTATCTGAAGCGTCAATTCAAGATTTTGATATGGCCATCTTATTAATGCCAGATGATGCAGATAATTTAATTGTTGGACAAATTTTAAAACGTCGTTTTAATGTGAAACGAACTATTTCAATTGTTGCTAATCCACATCATGTTGATGTTTTCAATCAACTAGGTGTTGATGTAGCCATTAGTACAACACATATGGTAAGTCAGTATTTACATGAATTGGCGACATTAAAAATGATTTCAGAAAAAATTGAGGTTCAAGAAGAAGTTGTTGAACGCCAACATCTAATCAAAAAAGAGGATTACTGTTGTGGCAAAACAGTACAATCATTAAATTTACCCGAAGGTATTCTTATCTATTGTATACGTGATCATACAACCATTATCCCTAGTGGTGAAACAGTTTTAAGAGAGGGCGCAGTGGTTTACGGTATTTGTTTAAAAAACATGAGCGAATCATTTGTGAAACAGTTGGTTTATGGCAAAGCTTAGTTGGCGCTTAATTTCAAAGTATTTAGGGTTATTTTCTTGGGTAATTGGTGTTATTATTGGACTTAGTGCTTCAAGTTTATTGTTCTATCCAAGTGATATCAACCATATGATTTACTTTTTGATGAGTATGGGGGTTTCATTTGTACTTGGTGCTGTTTTATATGTACCAAACCGTCATGTTAAACCACGTGTTTTGTCACTTGGTGATGATGCTATTATTGTTGTTTTAATATGGTTAATTGCTTGTTTTCTATGTGCTTTACCGTTTGTGTTTTCAGGTATCCTTGGGTTTTCTCAAGCTTACTTTGAGGCAATGAGTGGTTGGACTACAACAGGATTAACAATGGTAAATCTAGATAATTTACCAAAAATTTATATTATGTATCGCAGTATCAT
>CAZWEF010000047.1:0-5578 GCA_964632125.1 uncultured Erysipelotrichales bacterium | reverse complement strand
TTTAGAGCCTTTTTAAGATATGCTGAAACAAAAATGTTATTGTTTCTATTAGCAGTGACTATTCCATTATTGGCTTTTGTTGGGTTAAATTCACTTTATCAAGGCATGGGCACCCAATTAAGGATGGCAACTTTTCAAATTGTTTCAGCCTTAACAACAACTGGTTTTTCTACTGTTGATTTTGCTAAATGGAATGCATTCAGTAACTTGATTATTATTGCACTAATGTTTATTGGTGGTGGTATTGGTTCAACTTCAGGGGGGCTAAAACTTTATCGCTTCTACTTGATGGTTAAAACATTTTTATGGTCAGTTATCGATAAACTAAAAGGTGAGCACTACCTTCAAGTTCATACATTTTATAAACCAACTGGTAAAGCATTTGTCGATGACGCTGAGGTTTCTTCGGTGTATCGATACGCCTTTATCTATACCATGGTTTATATGGTCGGTGTTTTTGTTTTAGTTGGTTATGGTTATCCTATTCTAGAATCAATGTTTGAAATTGGATCAGCACTTGGAACTGTTGGGTTATCAATCGGTGTGACACAAGCAACTATGCCAGTTGTGGCAATATGGACCGAAACAACTTTGATGCTACTAGGTCGATTAGAAATTTTGGTATTCTTTGTTGCGTTCTATCGTTTGGTGCGTATTGTTAAAAAACAAAGAATTTTTAAATAAAAGGAAAAAGAGAAGACATTGAGAACCTTTATTGAGGAGGTATTCAATGTTTTTTTTATCGATTATGGTGATTATTTCAACACTTTTTAGTCCAGTGCCTAAGCTATATGATGACTACCAACATGACGTTGATTCGACTTATGTAAGTGGTGAAGTTCATCAAACAAAAGAGGGGCAGATTGTTCAAGTCAACAGTAAACAGTCTAAGTTAATGGCAAGTGATGCCATTAGTATTGTTTATTATAAGGCATATAAATGGCATGTTGCTTTACCTTTAGAAAAACGAATTAAACACTTTCAAGCAGGAATAATTGAACTAAAGTGGCATGGTGTTGTTTATTGTATTGAACCCCATCGGGTAGTAGCAGAAGGTGTCGGATTTGAGGCAACTAGAAGTGAAGATTATTTTAAAGATCTTGCACTTAAGGAAGATTTACAATGGATTGCAACAGTGGGGACCAGTTTGTTTAGGGAAACGCAAGATGATTTGTATTATTTTGCGACACAAAAAATAATCTGGGAAAGGTTAGGTTATCATGATGTGACACTTGCAAAGTTTTCACGACCAGTTGAAGAAACTGGAGAAGTCATTGCATTAACTCACCACATAGAAACAATTCAACAACAAATCAAAGTATCTCAAACTTTACCATCGCTTCCAAGTGTTGTTACACTTGAAACTGGAACCGACAAGCAGTTGGTTGATTCAAATAAGCGCTTGTCGGCTTTTACATTAACCAATCAAGTCGATGGTGTGCAAACAACGATGGAAGATAATCGTATCACTCTTTTGGCATCAAAAGGAGCCAATGGGACATTGCATTTTGAACTCAAAGAAGCCTATTTAGAAGAAAGCTTCATTCTATCTTATCCTGAAAGCCAAACCCTTTTAAGCGCGGGGCTTCCCAAACAACCTCAGCTAGAGTTAAAAGTTGAAGCCATTGAGTATGGTGACCTTGTGATTGAGAAGAAAAGTGATGTTGGTGCTAGTGTTGTAGGTACTGTATTTGGTTTGTATGCACATGATCAATTGATTGAAAAACAGACAGTTGATGAAAATGGTTTTGCTTATTTTAAACATTTAAGGGTAGGAGAATATGTGGTTAAAGAAGAGGTAGCACCGCTTTATCACGCGCGACATACTGATGTGTTTGTTCAAATCAAACCGCAAGAAGAACTTCATATAACTGTGGTGAACCAACATGAACTAGGCAGTTTGATGATCAAAAAAAGGAATGAGGAGGGCAAGCCTCTTGTTGGGGCAACATTTGGCTTATTTGAACAAGGTAAACTAATCAAACAAGGTGTCAGTAATGAAGACGGAATTGTTTTATTTGAAGCGTTGCTTGTTGGGCAAGTTTATCAGTGGCAAGAGTTAGTTGCACCAGAGCATTATCAATTAGATCAATCAATTCATGACGTCACTGTGTTGCAAAATAAACAAATCATTGAGGTTGTTGCAATCAACAACCATGAGACTGAAGATGTTCCCATTAAAAAGATAGATGCAATCACAAAAAAACCAATGAGCGATATTGGATTTAGATTGTATCAAGGAGATCAACTTGTTACGACATTTAAAACAAATGGTGAAGGTGAGTTTGTTTTAAAACAGTTGAAAAAAGGTCAAGTATATCGACTTGAAGAAGATGTTGTGAATGGTTATGAACTGATGGCACCAATCACTTTTCGTGTCGGGGATGTTGAGTGGAAAGAAATCGTGATTGAAAATAATCCCAAGCCATTTAATCTCATCATAAAAAAATATGACCAACAAACCAAAGAACCATTAGTTGCGACATTCATGTTAACAGATGAGACCCTACAGACCAAACATATGATTGAAACGGATCAACAAGGTGAAGGCGTGGCATTAAAAGTGCTCTATCCCAATCATATCTATCATATTACTGAGGTTGTCGCGCCGAGTGGTTATATGGGTGATTATGATGAACAATTTGTTATGACTGAATTTGAGGATAAGGAACTGACTGTTTTTAATCAAAAGGAGATACATTTACCTGAGACTGGGACTTATTCAATCAATTGGCTATATGGTATTGGTGTTGCCTTTTTAGGGATGATTTGCCTTCTAGATAAAAAAAGAATACGAGGTTAAAATTGTTGGTTATTTATTAAAATTGTATGCACTCAAGATAAAAGTATGTTATAATGTTTTTGTTATGGACGAAAAGTCATACAAGTACAATTTCAGGGAGGAATAGTTGAATGAAAAAGTATGTTTACATGTTTAACGAAGGCGATGGCTCAATGCGTGAACTGCTTGGTGGTAAAGGAAGCAATTTAGCAGAAATGACTAAATTAGGTCTTTCAATTCCACAAGGCTTTATTGTGTCAACAGAGGCATGTACTGAGTATAATCAAGGTGGTCGTGTTCTGTCTGCAGAAATGATTGCACAAATTGATGAATCAATTGCCAATTTAGAAAAATTAGCTGGTAAAAAATTAGGGGACAATGAAAACCCATTATTGGTTTCTGTTCGTTCTGGTTCTAGAGCATCTATGCCAGGAATGATGGATACTGTATTAAACTTAGGTTTAAATGATGAAGCCGTTGAAGGTTTAGCTAAAAAAACTGGAAATGCTCGTTTTGCGTATGATTCATATCGTCGTTTCATCATGATGTTTTCGGATGTTGTTATTGGTGTTGCAAAACATAAATTCGAACGTGTTCTTGATGAGTATAAAGAGTCAAAAGGTTATGGAAGTGACTTAGACTTGACATTAGAAGATTTAAAAGAAGTTGTTCGTTTATTTAAAGAAATTTATAAAGATGATCAAGGTAAAGAGTTCCCAACAGATGCAAGAGAACAATTACTTGAATCAATCCAAGCGGTATTTAGATCATGGGATAATCCACGTGCATTCATTTACCGTCGTATGCATGATATTCCTTATGACTGGGGTACTGCAGTAAACGTTCAAATGATGGTATTTGGTAACATGGGTGAAACATCTGGAACTGGTGTTGTTTTCTCAAGAAACGCAGCAACTGGTGAAGATGAAATTTATGGTGAGTACATGATGAATGCACAAGGTGAAGACGTTGTTGCTGGGGTTCGTACACCAAAACCTTTCGCTGAACTTGCAGATGAAATGCCAGAAATCTACAAAGAGTTTGTAGAAAAAGCTAAATTCTTGGAAAGACATTATAAAGATGTTCAAGACATGGAAATTACAATTGAAGAAGGTAAATTATATTTCCTTCAAACACGTAATGGGAAAAGAACAGCGCAAGCTGCTTTGAAAATTGCTGTCGATATGGTAAATGAAGGTCTTGTAACTAAAGAAGAAGCGATTAACATGGTTGATCCAAAACAATTGGACCAATTGTTACATCCAATGTTTGACGGAGCTTCATTAAAAGCTGCAAAACCAATTGGTAAAGCATTACCTGCGTCTCCTGGTGCGGGTACAGGACGTGCTTATTTCTCATCTGAAGATGTAAAAGAAGCAGTTGAACGTGGAGAAAAAACAATTCTAGTTCGTCTTGAAACATCACCTGAAGATATTGAAGGTATGGATTTATCAAATGGTATCTTAACAGTTCGTGGTGGTATGACAAGTCATGCGGCAGTTGTTGCTCGTGGTATGGGTAAATGCTGTGTGTCTGGTTGTGAAGAAATCAAAATGAACGTAAGTGAAAAATACTTCACTTTAGGTGGCCAAACAATTAAAGAAGGCGACTGGATTTCACTTGATGGAACAACAGGAAATATTTATGGTGAACAAATCAAAACTGTAGCACCTGAAATTTCTGGTAACTTTGCAACATTCATGGCATGGGTTGATGAAATTAGAGATTTAAGTGTTCGTACAAATGCAGATTCACCTTTAGATGCAGCGCGTGCACTTGAATTTGGTGCAGAAGGTATTGGTCTTGTACGTACTGAACATATGTTCTTTGAAGAAAGCCGTATCTTACAAGTTCGTCGTATGATTCTTTGTGATACTGAAGCTGAAAGAAGAGCAGCACTTGCTGAAATTATGCCATTCCAAAAAGGCGACTTTAAAGCAATCTATGAAGTGATGAAAGAACTTCCAGTAACCATTCGTTTACTAGATCCACCTCTTCATGAATTCTTACCGACTTCTGATGGAGACTTTGTTGCTATTTCAAAAGTAATCAACAAACCTGTTGAAGAATTGAAACAAAAAGCACATAGTTTACATGAATTAAACCCAATGATGGGACATAGAGGTTGTCGTTTAGCAGTTTCTTACCCTGAAATTCCTGAAATGCAAACAACTGCAATTATTGAAGCTGCAATTGAAGTGAAAAAAGAAAAAGGATACAACATTGTTCCTGAAATCATGATTCCTTTGGTTGGAGATATTAAAGAATTTAGATTTGTTAAAGAAGTAATTGATCGTGTTGCTAAAGAATTGTTTGAAAAACATGGTGTTACAATTGATTATAAAGTCGGAACCATGATTGAAATTCCAAGAGCATGTTTAACTGCTGATATCATTGCTAAAGAAGCAGATTTCTTCTCATTTGGAACAAACGATTTAACACAAATGACTTATGGTTTATCACGTGATGACGCTGGAAAAATCTTAAATGATTACATTGAAAAAGTAATTTATGAAGGTGATCCAACTGCAAAACTTGATACAACTGGGGTTGGTCAATTGATGGAAATTGCTGCAGAAAAAGGTCGTAGAGTAAAACCTGAATTAAAATTAGGTATCTGTGGAGAACATGGTGGAGATCCAGCATCAATCCAATTCTGTTACCAATTAGGTTTGAACTATGTGTCTTGTTCTCCATACCGTGTACCAATTGCACGTTTGGCAGCTGCACAAGCAACATTAAAATTCAAAAAGTAATAACTGAGATGCTATCAAATGATAGCGTCTTTTTTTTTAT
>CAZWEF010000046.1:0-13700 GCA_964632125.1 uncultured Erysipelotrichales bacterium | reverse complement strand
TGAGATTGTACCTCAACATTTTAATGGAGAGCCTGCTTCTAATGTGGAAGAAATAACAGAAGTAATTGCTGATACGAATCTTCATTTTGCTACTTCATCTCAAGTAACCGAAGAACAAACAATCAATAGCCAAAACTTTATTGATGGTGCATTTGATACATCGTTATTTAAGGATGTAAAATCAAGTAAATAATACTTTAGCATTTCTAAGCACTATATGTTTAGAAATGTTTTTTTAATAAAGTGAGACGGTTTGAATAGGCGTATGGATTTAGATAGATTATGTTTTTCTATGTTTATTCTCTGCGTGAAATATGCTATACTTTGAGTAGGAGGAAGATAAAATGGAAAATAAATTATATGCAGCAATGAGTTTACAAGTTAATTTTGAAATTCACTCAAGTCACATTTATGTTAATATGGCAACGTATTTTGAATCAGTTGGATTAGATGGTTTTGCTAATTTCTTTTGGGTTCAGTTTGAAGAAGAAACGTTTCATGCACGTAAAATGATGGACTTTTTAAGTACAAGAGGTTACCGTCCAGTCATCGAAGCATTACCAAAACCAAGTGCTCAATTTGAATCACCAATTCAAGCATTTGAAGCGGCTTTAGCTCATGAACATGTGGTAACACATCGCATTAATGAGTTAATGAAACTAGCGCGTGAATCGTCAGATTTTGCAGCTGAATCACTTTTACAATGGTTTATCAACGAACAAGTAGAAGAAGAAGCAAACTTTGATTTGATTTTAAATAAAGTAAAATTGGTTAAAGATGCAGGTCTTTATATTTTAGACCAAGAACTTGCAACAAGAACCTTTGTTGTTCCTCAAAATTAGTGGCTATGCCACTTCTTTTTATTTAGCGAGTGTTTACAAGTTTGGCTTTTTCCCATATAATAGAAATGAGGTGATGACATGAATACAGAAAACGAAAAAGTCGTGAATGATTTATTGGTTGATTTATTTAATAATATATTAACCATTGAACATCACGCACTTAAAAAAGAAATCAAATACGATATATCAATCACTGAAATTCATGTTTTAGAAGCAATTGAAAAAGAACCAATGCCAATCATGTCAAATGTTGCAAGACGTTTACTTGTCACAGTTGGTACTTTAACAACATCGGTTAAACGATTGGTTGAAAAAGGCTTTGTGCTTCGTGAAGTTGATATTGCAGATCGTCGTCGTGTTTATTTGCGATTAACGCCAAATGGACAAGATGTCTGTCGTTTACATGAAAAGTTTCATGCTGATATGGTAAAAGAAATCAGAGAGCACACTGATTTTTTAGAAGATAAAACATTAATAGATAGTTTAGAAAAAGTCACTGTTTTTTTTAGAAAAATGCAACAAACCCATTTAAATGAGTTAGACAAATGACCCGTTGGATACCGATCAAGGGTCGCTTTGTTTATTTTAGCTTATTTACAGTGATGATTTTTGGGCTTTACTTTTCACAATTTGATGGCTCTATTTTAATGACAAAACTGGCTTACCAATTAACACTATTTTCATTTACTTTGTACTTACCTATTATGGTTTATCATTTATTGCTTATTTTATTGATGCTTTTAGTTGTTTTTATAATGGTTTATTACTTAGGATTTGAACGACTAAAACAAACATCAACTGGGACCCTTATTTTAGATGGTTGGGGAAGACAATTGTTTATTCCAACAGATCATGAACGCATCATCTATCGTTTAACACATCTTTCTGAAACAATGAACCATGTTTTTTATGACGGAAAACATGTCCGTGTATCCATAAATATGTTGGGTCAATTACATCAACTAGGTATTATTGCTTTACCAGTCTTAATTGAAAAAAAACCAACCAAACATCCTTGGATTCATTTTGAACGACAAATGCCAGTGATGTTACTATATGGTTTATTGTTGTCTTTTTATGCTTTTTTATTATATCAAACAAGTGATTTATTCTTTGTTTTTCCATTAACTTTATTTTTTTTAGCATTGATTCAAATCAATCAATTAAACTTAAGTAAAACACAAGTCATGTTTGTCGGTGATGGGTTGGTTTTAGATCATGTTTGGAATCAATATGCAGTCTACCTTGCCTTTAGACATGATGACTGGGAAATGGAAGCAAAACGCTATGTGACAACCATAAAAAGTGAAACAATTTTCATAAGACTCAGATTAACAACTTATAAACAGGGCTTACTAAAAAACACAATGATGCACTATGGACGTGTTTATACATGATCAAAGGATTATCAACAAGTGAGGTTCAAGTAAAATATCAAAATGGACAAAGACATGTCGTAGATGACCAAGCAGTTCGCCCAATAAAAACCATCGTTATTGAACATGTTTTTACCTTATTCAATCTTGTTAATTTGGTCTTAGCGAGTCTTGTTTTTATGGTTGGTGCGTATGCAAATGCTACATTTATGCTCATTGTTGTTTTTAATACAATGATTGGGATTGCACAGTCATTAAAAGCTAGACATATGCTAAGTCAATTAAATGTGACAAGCCAATTACAAGTTGACGTTATTCGTGATGGCAAGCAACAGTCAATTGGCTTAAATGATCTTGTATTAGATGATTGTTTGGTATTAAAAGCTGGGATGCAATTACCAGTAGATGGCTACTTGATTGATGGACAAGTTGAAGTTGATGAAGCCATGCTAACAGGTGAAAGTCTTTTGCAAACCAAACATTGTAAAGATGAGATGCTTTCAGGCAGTGTGGTCATGAGTGGTAGCGCATTGATGCATGTCAACAAAGTAGGGGCAAATACCTATATGCATCAATACATGAAAGAAGCTAAGTCATTTAAACTTGCTTCATCTGTTTTAAAACAAGTGACAAAAAAAATTATTAAAACAGTTATTTGGGTTATGTTTCCTTTAGGTGTTTTGCTATTTATAACACGTTTGTTTTTGGTGCAAGCTTCGTTAGAAGAGGCAATTTTAACATCAGTTGCTGGTATGATTGGGATGATGCCTGAAGGCTTGGTATTGTTGATTAGCATATCGTTGATGCTTGGTGCTTTAAAAATGGCATCAAAAAAAGCATTGGTCCAAGAATTACCTGCAATTGAAATGCTTGCTCGAACAGATATCATTTGTTGTGATAAAACCGGTACAATAACAACCGGTAAGATGATGGTTACTGATGTTTTAACTACTTCAAACAAAGCCTTTATTGATCAGTTGTTGACAACATTTGCTTATACATTACCAAGTGATAATGCAACTCAACTAGCATTAAAAAAGGCTTATGAAAAGACAGGGTTGTTAATGATTGATGGGTATGTTGATTTTTCTTCGAAACGAAAATGGAGTGCCATCATCATAGCAAATAAAACATATGTTTTAGGTGCTTTTGATTATTTACTTAAAGAAGAAGATTTACTTAAAGCTCAAAATCAAGCAAATCAAGGTAAGCGTGTCTTGGCTTTAGTTGAAGTGGATCATGTCTTAACAGGTGAGGATGTTGTGTTAGATGCTAAGTACTTGGCCCTTGTTTGTTTAAATGAAGAAATACGAACAGATGCTGCTCAAACATTTGCTTTTTTTAAGCAACAACAAGTTACCATCAAAGTCATTTCAGGTGATCATCCTAGCACACTTTCAAAAATAGGAGAGACCATCAACATCACCAATACACGTGCATTAGATGCCTCTTTGATTGATTTTAGTTTGCAACCTGAATTATTACAAGATTATGATTTATTTGGTCGCGTTGCACCAGAACAAAAAGCACAAATGATTAAATTGATGGAACAAGAAGGACATGTTGTAGCCATGATTGGGGATGGGGTTAATGATGTTTTAGCATTAAAACAAGCTAGTTGTAGTATAGCAATGGCAAATGGTAGTGATGCATCACGTTTGGTTGCTCAAATGGTCTTACTTGACTCACGCTTTGCTTCTTTAAAACAAGTGTTAAAAGAAGGTCGTCGTGTCATCAATAATATTGAACGTGTTGCGAGTTTGTATCTTGTTAAAATCATTTATACCATTTTATTGGTAAGCTTTTTTACCTTGACATTACGCCCATATCCTTATGTACCTATCCAATTGACATTAATGAATGCACTCACTATTGGCATCCCGTCATTTGTCTTTGCAGTGATGCCAAATGGTGCCAAAGTTAAACCACATTTTGCTTATCGATTACTAAGAAATGTATTGCCGGGTGGTCTTATGATTGCAGTGGTGGTGATTGGATCTTATTGGTTATCATCTAAGTTGAAGCTCTCTTTAACAGATGCAAGAAGTTTTGCAGTTTTCATTACAGGCATTGTTCAGTTTCAATTTTTGATTTTCATCAATCAACCATTAACAAAATTCAAAGCATTGATGTATATCCCATTAATCAGTTTATTTGCTTTAGCCTTTTTCTCACCACCATTAAGTACATTTTTTAAATTAACAATTCCAACAATGCCAGTCTTCATATTAAGTGCTATACTTGCTTTAGGGGCATGGATTGGTATGTATACAATACAAAAAGGCATGGATTATGTTGTCATGAAAAGGGGAATGATGAAATGATTTTATTATCACCAACAAAAACCATGAGTGTTTCAAAAGAACCGATTGGCACAACACCTTTGTTTGAAGAAGATGCAAATGCCATCATGATGCCATTGCAAGACATGGATGAAAAAACATTGAGTGATTACATGAAAATAAAAGGAAATGTGCTCAAACAAACGAAAGCATATATTGAAGGGTTTGCCCAAAAACAATATCCAGCAATTGCCATTGAAGCATACCAAGGTATTGGCTATCGTTGTTTAGATGTTCATAGTCTTGATCGTCAAATAGTTGATCAAAAGATACTTATTTTAAGTGCTGTATATGGTGTTTTAAAACCAACTGATGTGATTTCTTGTTATCGGATGGATTTTGTTATCAACCATCATTTGTATCATCATTGGAAACCACTTGTTAGTACTTATTTAAAGCAACTTGATGTTCCATATTTTTATTGTCTAGCCAGTCTAGAATATGAAGCAATGATTGATCAAAAAAGCCTTAAACAACCCATCATACAATTTCAATTTATTCAAAATGGTAAAAAAGCGCCAAGTAGTATAGCTAAACAAGCAAGAGGGACAATGGCACATTTGATGATTTTAAACAATGCTTTTACACATGAAAGTGTACAACAGCTATGTCCCATGAATTTTGTTTATGATGCATCTGCTTCAACAACTACGACATTTGTATATAGGAGAATGATATGAAACGGATCAAATTTAATGAAGTACATAATTTTAGGGATTTAGGTGGTATGCCAATCGATCTATCAAAGCAAACAAGTCATGGTTATTTTTTTCGTAGTGACTTGATTCACAAGCTTTCAGAAGATGAACTTGGTTATTTAAAAACACTAAAGATTAAACACATCATTGATTTAAGAACATCACATGAAGTCAATTTAAATCCTAACCAATTAGCAACACATAGTGACTATCATTATCATCATCTATCGTTTCTTAACAATGAGGAATTGATTCATGATCTTGGTGACTTTAATGATTTTTATCGTCATCTATTACATAACACCACGATTCTACCACGTGTATTTGAGTTGTTTGCTCAAGATGAACCGGTTGTTTTCCATTGTACTGCGGGAAAAGATCGAACAGGTATCTTAAGCGCTCTATTATTGATGCTTGGTGGTGTTGATTCGATTGATATCATTGCAGATTATCAATTAAGTGATACCTACTTAAAGCCACTTAAAGAAACATTCAAACGCTTGTACCCTGAAATGCCAATCCAAATGGCTGGGACCTTACCTGAATGGATTGAATGTGTTTTAGAAGAGGTAAATGAGCTTGGTGGTATTCAAACCTATTTAATCAAAAAAGGGGTAAACAAAGCACACATTGACGCTGTTCAAAGGAAACTTGTTCAAGATGTTTGATTGGTTACACAAACTGATACTTGACATAAACCCCTTAGATGACCCAACCTATATCATCACAGATGTTCATCAAAAAAAAGCACTTGAAAACATGATTTTAGAAGACATGGACGTTAATGCATCAATTGTTGTGATGTCTTCTATGGAATGGTTACAGCATCTTGCAACGCAGCTACGTCTACCAAATACATTGTCTTTTTATGATGTTATTAGTCATTTGAAACAAAAAAGGTATATGTTTTACACAAAACAAGTCGATCAAATCAGTCATTTAGAACGCATCTATCAACAAATAATCATAAATGAAACATGGTCGATCAGTCGTAGTGATGACGTTGTTTTAAATGATAAAATAAATGATACTAACATTGAAACAAAGTTATCATTTTTAAGTCATTTAAAAAAACAAACTGTATCCATTCAAGCAAAAGAAGTCTACTATGTTGATTTATCTTTAAGTGATTTGATGTTACTTAAAACCATAAAAACATCATTTGATATTCAATATGAGACAATACCTAACCATGAACTTGTTGCCTCAACAACAAGGCATCAAAATCGAGAAAGTCAATACAAGTGGCTATTAAATCAACTACTTGAACAACCACTCACAACTCAGTTGGTGGTTGTGCCAGACATGAATTCACAAACACAATTCATTAGATATTGTCATCAAGTGCATTTACCTTATCAAACATCTATGCCTTTATATCTCAAGGATGATCCTTTAGGACAAGCTTTGATTGATTCACTCAATCATCAAGTTAGCATATATTATGAAGGTGTATTTGAATCATTTAAACAATGGGTAGAAATGATTCAACAACCCCTTATTTATCTTAGTACAACCCAACAACAAATGCTCAATCTTTTAATTCAAAAGATTGCAACGTTTGATCAATTAGAACCAACGCTACTTATAGATTGTTTGATTCATTGCATCAATCATATCCAAGTTAATTTCAAAGGATTTAAAGATGGTGTTCACATTGCCTTACAAGAGGCAGTGCCAATGACAGCTTATGAGCGTGTTTATGTGCTTGAATGTCACCACGATACGTATCCAAGTAACATATCATTACCAGGTCTTTTAACCAAAGATGATTATCAACAATTAGCAACCAATGGGGTATTAACACCATTCACACAAGATCTTAGACAAGCATCATTTGATCGTTTTAAACAACACCTTGCTTTTAATAAAAAAGAAGTTATTTTAAGTGGTTTGATTCAAGATCATGACAAAGCATGTTTAAAACATGAATGGTTTGATGTTTATGAACCTTATGTTAGTCAAGTGTCCATGAAACAAACAACTTTAATGCATCATCAATATAAAAAAATAGAATCATTACCAACGTTTAATAACCAACCGACATTAAGTCAAACAAGTATTGACAACTTAAACAAGCACATCACAAGTAAAAGTGTTAGTCAAATTGAAACATACAATCAATGTCCATATCGTTATTTTGTTGGTTATTATTTGAAACCAAACATTGAAAGAAACAACGAAATAGCCATAACAATCGGTGTACTGGTGCATGAATTGTTGAAACAACTCATGTTAGAAGATAGCCAGTTTGAAACAACATGGGAGACCTTTTGTGAAACACATCAAGATGAACTTAACACGTTGTCTGATGCAACCATCCTGCATCTCAAGCGAATGGTAAACCATAGCTTTGAGATGCTAGAACAACAAAAAGAAGCAGGGAAGTTTAATCTATTTGCATGTGAATATCCAATTTCTCATGTGATTGGTGGCCATCAATTTAAAGGCATTATTGATCGCATTGACATGGTGACTCAAGGTGATATCACATATGTATTTGTTTTAGACTATAAAACAGGCGATAAAAAGGCAACATTAGATAAAATCTATGTGGGACTAGATATTCAGTTATTTGTTTATGTTTATTTACTCATTGAAAAACTAAAACAACTTGGACAAACAGTCTATTTTGGCGGTTTGTACTATTACCATGTTTATTCACCTATTATTACGTCTGTGCCAGTTGAAAAAGCGAGACTCAATAGTTATGGTTATTCTGGTTATACCTTAAAGCAACCTTCTTTGATTAGTCAAATATCTGGACATGAAATAAAAATCATTCAAGGTGGACTTAAAAAAGATGGGGAACTAAAAATAGGAGACTACTTAACAAGTCAAGCTTATGAGGCCATGCAAGAAGTTGTTTTAGGGCAGATGTTGCTGGTGATGGACGCGATGAAACAAGGACAAATTAACATAGAACCAGTCAACTACGACAAGCAACCAGCATGTACGTTTTGTGATTATAAACTCATCTGTATGAAAGACAAACAGCTTAATCCAGAACGCGTCATTCAAAAACAAAGTGACGATGTGATACGTGCCTTACTAGAAGGAGGCCAAAACGATGTCGAAACAATTTAATACAAGCCAACGTCATGCGATTGATTTAGATGCTTCTAATATTCTAGTTGCGGCCGCTGCTGGAAGTGGTAAAACAACTGTATTGGTTGAACGTATTGTGAGATTACTCATAGATGGTACGTGTCGCATTGATCAGCTACTTGTTCTAACATTTACTGAAGCGGCTGCAGCCGAAATGAAGCAACGACTTGAACAAAGACTAAAAGACATGCAAAAAACAAACCCATCTGCATTAATCGAAGAAAACATCAAACGTGTACCAGATGCTTATATCTCTACGATGCATAGTTTTTGTCAACGCATGATTAGAGAGTTTTATTATCGTTTTGATGATGTCTACAGTGATTTTTCAATCATTGACCCCAATCTTCAATACATCTTACAAGACCAAGCTTTAAATGATGTCATGTCACGATACGAAACAAATCCTGATTATCAATTGTTTACTGATTTATTTATTGAAGGACATCAAAAACAACGAATAGCCGCTTTAATGAATCGCTTATATCAACTTCAAGTAAGCATTCCTAATGTTGATTTATGGTATGAAGGTATTCTTGAGCCAATGCAAGAAACCATCAGTGATTTAAGTAAGTGGTCGTTATGGCAACAATATGTTTTGCCAGAAATACAACGATTACTTTCACTTGCACATCAACGATTAACCCGTGTTTTTGATGAAGCAACAATGCATGGTATTGATTTTTATTTTGAAAAGCAATACCCAATTCATGATGCTTTGATGCAATCTGCTAAGGCCAATGCCTATGATTCTTATCAAGTACAGTACCATTTTTATCAAGAAATTAAGTTCCCTCAACTTCGTTTTCCAAAAGACTTTGATGAAACCTTAAAAGAATCATTTAAAGAACATGTCGATGGCTTTAAAGCCATCTTTAAACAAATAAAAGAGTCGTATTTTGTTTACACAATGGAGGAACATTTAGAACATTTATCATTTAATCAAACCTATATTTTGTTTTTAAAACAATTGGTACAAGATTATCAACTAGCATATAAGCAACAAAAACAAGCAAAACGATTACTTGATTTTAATGATTTAGAAGAAAGAATGATTGAGTTACTTGTTTGTCATAAAGATATTAGACAAACGATTTCTAAACGATTTAAACAAATCATGATTGATGAATACCAAGATACAAATGGTGTGCAAGAACATATTGTTACCATGATTGCCAATGCTTCAAATCCATCTGTCCCTATGTTTTTAGTCGGTGATATTAAACAATCAATTTATGGATTTAGACAAGCTGAACCAAAATTATTTAAATCTAAATATGTGTCGTATCAACAACTTTCACCAGATATTGTGAAAACAAATGAATCAGTCCGTATCGATTTAGCATTGAACTATCGAAGTCGTAAACAAGTACTTGAAAGCATTAATTTTATCTTTGATCAAATACTTGATGAAGCATTTGGTGGCATCAAATACTATGAAGATAAACAAGCACGACTTAACTTTGATCCTATATTGGGAAAAGATGATGAGATGTTAGCAGTTGATAAGCAGCATTTTGTCAGTCAACTTTTAACCATTGATTTTGATTCAATGACACAGTTTAAGGTGAATAACCAAACAATCATCCCTCAACAACTTGATCCAAGAGCACTTGAAGCACATCTTGTTGCTCAAAAGATTCTTGAGCTTAAAGCATTAAAACAGCGTTCATTTAATGATTTTGTCTTAGTTGCACGCTCAACAACAGCCTTTGACACATTTAGTGAAGTCTTTCATCAATACAACATACCATTCGATGCCAATGTCAATACGGGCTTATTTGAAACATTTGAAGCAAAAGCATGGTTATCTTTACTTCGTATTTTTGTTGAAGAAACAGATGAAACCATATTAGCTTATTTACGTTTA
Source organism: uncultured Erysipelotrichales bacterium (assembly GCA_964632125.1). Classification (GTDB taxonomy): domain Bacteria; phylum Bacillota_I; class Bacilli_A; order Erysipelotrichales; family CAZWEF01; genus CAZWEF01. Next base: position 3,464 of record CAZWEF010000046.1, on the reverse strand, counting down.
CCATTAGCGTGTCATCAAGTAAATGAAGATGATTTGGTTAGTATGAAAAACATGTTTTTTGAAGAAACAATTAAACAAGCATTCTATCAAACAAACCAGCCAAGTATTGTTCAAGCTAGAGAAAATTTGTTTGCATTTAAACAACAATATCATACATTACCATTAATGACTTTTATTGATACCCTCATGCAAGATACGTTATTTTCACATCGCTTTTCTTTTATGGAAGATGGTCTTCAAAGACAAGCCAATATTGACTTATTGTATCGACAACTTGATGCAATGAAAGATCAAGGATTAAAAGCATATATTCAAACACAAATGTATCTCATGGCAAATAAGGATGCACCACCAGCTATCAAACCAACAACTCAAGAAGCAGTTAAAATGATGACCATTCATAAATCAAAAGGACTTGAGTTTCCGATTGTCTTCTTGGTTCATGCAGATAAAAACTTCAATCTTGCAGACTTAAAAGGGGACCTATTGATTCATAAAGAAGTTGGTATTGCCTTTAAATATGGGAATTATCATGAAACAGGTGTTCGCATTAAATTACCAACATTGTATCAAGAACTACTTAAAATACAGTATAAAAAAGAAATGATTGAAGAAGAAATGCGATTGCTTTATGTGGCACTGACAAGAGCTAAGCAACAGTTTTTTATCACGGCGATTGATGATGGCAAGCCCAAAAGTAGTGACCATGAATCGGTTATCTTTAAACCACATCAACGTCAGTTTAGAAACTATCTTGATATGATCAAACTATCATTATGTCGCGTAGATAGTGGTCTTAGTTATTTTAATGAGCGCTATAGCTTACTTTGTCATGAACACGTGACAAGCTTATCTGATTGCAATCATGAGCTAACAACGACTAAGATTGATTCACCACAAGTCACAATTGTTGACACAGCGATGATCCCACTCAATCAAACAGCCGTAACTGCGTTTCATGTAGGTGATGTGTCGATTGGTGCAAGGTATGGTACATTGATGCATGCTTTTTTTGAAACTTTACCAATTGTTGATTACACCAGCACATCGTTTGATGATTATTTAAAAACGTATATCAAGACATATCCAGATGCATCAATCTTAAATAAACATGATTTATTTGCATTTATCCAAAGTGAACTTTACGCATGGATGAAAACATACCCAATCAAAAGAGAATATGCATTCAGTGCTAAGACAAGTGATGGGGTTGTTCGTGGTAAGATTGACTTATTGATTATTAAAGAAGATTATTTATGTCTTGTTGATTATAAAACCGATCATGAACTGACACAAGACAAACAAGAAGATTATAAAAAACAATTAAAAAGTTATCAAACACATTTATCAAAAGTATTTAAACAACCAATCCAGCTAATGATCTATCTTGTTAACCAACATCAAATGATCCATATAGATTAGTCTATATGGTTTTTTATTTGGAGTAAAACTACAAAAATGTAATATATTATGGAGTATCACTTGACAATAACCAAATAAACAAAGTATGATAACAATGAAAGGGGTGAAAGAAGTGAAAATAGGGGTTATACCACTAGATAACCGTCCATACAATCGGCAGAACTTATATGATATTGCTGCCATGGACAAAGACGTTGAACTATTGATGCCTGAAAGACAATTATTAGGGCAAAACAAGCAACCAGCACAATTAGAAGCACTTCAAAGATTTGTCTTAGATGTGGTAGAACAAGTCGATGATCTTGTCTTATCTATGGACATGTTGATTTATGGTGGTCTTTTTCCTGCAAGATTACATCATACAAAGCCATCAGTATTAAAGAAGCGATTACAAGTTCTTAGGACAATCAAAGCCATCAAGCCGCAACTTAAGATTTATGCATCGGCACTCATTTTAAGAACACCTCAGTACAACAGTTCATTAGAAGAACCAGATTATTATGGTGAATATGGACATGACATCTTCACATATGGTGTTTACTTAGATCGACAAACGCGAGGTCTTAATGAAGATACTCAACTTGCATCATTGAAATCACACATACCTGAGGCTTATTTGAATGACTTTATTAAACGAAGACAAACCAACTTAGCGCTTATTGAAGCAATGCTTGAACTGGTACATGATGATATCATCAATGTCCTTGTGATACCACAAGATGATGCTTATCCTGAAGGCTTTACCGCTATGGACCAAACACAAATTAAAAAGATGATTCAGCAATTAAACATTGAACAACGTGTTTATTTACATCCTGGAACCGATGAATCAGGCTGCACACTACTTGCTAGATGTTACCTTGAAAAAAAAGGTACCATTGCTATCCAAGCAGACTATCTCACCAAACAATTTGAGCAAGTCATCCCATTAGTAGAAGATCGACCATTTAAAGAAAGTCTTGTTTCACATGTTTTGGCTGCTGGCATGACATTGGTCGAGCAAAAAGGTGATGTTTGTTTGGCCATTAGTGGTTGCGAAAATGAGATGATTGATGCAACAGTATACTATCAAGGAACAGACCGACAAGCAAATATCGTCTCAACCAAAACACAATTAGAGTGGGATCAACTTTTACAACTCGACAAGCGACCAATGAAGCAGTGGGTATCGCACTTAAAGCAAATATCACAACCACTTTATGTTTTAGATGCAACATTTTGCAATGGTGGTGAATGGCAACTAGTCGACACACTTGCTAAGGAAGGTCTACTCACTCAAATGAGTGGCTATGCAGGGTGGAACACCACTTGTAATCGTTTGGGTTGTTTACTTGCCACAATTGCTTTTAGTTACTTTGGTCAGCAAACTGATGCCATTGAACAATTTAAAATCCAACGCCTTATCCACGACTTAATCTATGCAACAACAATAAGCATTAAACTCCAACAATATGATTTAAAACAAATTGGGGCATCTTACCAATTCACAAAAGCGCAAGAACCAACTGTTCAAGCACTGATTAAACAAAAAACCAGTCGCTACTATGAAGAAACCATGAACCGTTGGCAATATCCGATTTCATTTGGAATCAATCAAGTTGACACACCATTTTTAAGAATGACAGGTGTTGGCTTTCAATTAAAAAAGGGGGAAACAAAATGAAACAATTAGAAAGAATCTTGATGCCTTTCGCGAACAAACTCGCAGCCAATAAATATCTATCCGCTATCCGAGATGGATTTATTGCCATTATGCCTTTGATGATTATTGGGTCATTTTTTATCTTAATTAACAATGTTATTATTGGACCCAATGGGATTTTTAACAAACTTTTAGGACTTGAACTAAAACCATTAACACAATTTGGTGCCGTTGTTGCACCTGCAACATTATCCATTATGGCACTACTACTTGCCTTTACAACTGCTAAAAAAATGTGTGAAATAGAAGGGCTAGATGACACCATTGTGCCCGCTGTAGCAGTCGTTAATTTACTCATTCTTGTTCCATTTGTTTTTAGTGCAGATTTGGGTATTGAGTA
>CAZWEF010000045.1:0-13780 GCA_964632125.1 uncultured Erysipelotrichales bacterium | reverse complement strand
CTAATGTATGGTTTGCACTTAACATTATACACGAGTGATTTCCTTTTTTTATGCAAATTTTCTACTACCCACTAAATTAGTATAGAACCGATTTATATAAGGAATCATAGATTGTTTATTTCACCCAATTAATTAACGTTTTTCTAATCATGAAGGTTTTTTCTTTTATATCTAACTTGATTTGAATTACTTAAATTTCTTAAAAATGATGATGCATTACAAAGAGAGGAGAATGACGATGAACAGGTTTATATTAAATTAATTTATTAAAAATTAACATTTTTTTTACTGTTGTCTAACAAACTTAGATAAAATTTAGGATATAATTCATTTGTTAGTAAAAGGAGGAAAAATATTGAAAAGTATCGTACTACAAAATGTCTCTAAATCTTACAATGGTATTGACAATGTATTACAAGAACTAAATCTTACCATTCAACCAGGAGAATTCTTTATTCTTGTAGGACCATCAGGTTGTGGTAAAAGCACCATGTTAAGAATGATTGCTGGGCTTGATAACCCAACCACAGGAGAAATGTACTTTGATGGCAAATTAGTGAACTATATGGAACCAAGTAGTCGTGATTTATCAATGGTATTTCAAAACTACGCTTTATTTCCACATATGACAGTTAGACAGAACATTACGTTTGGATTATATAAGAAAAAACTGAATAAAAAGCAACAAGAACAAAAATGTTTAGAAGCATGCCAAATGCTTGGTATTGAAGCGCTTCTTGATCGTAAACCTAAAGAAATATCAGGTGGTCAACGACAACGTGTTGCTTTAGCACGTGCTATTGTTTCAGAATCTTCGATTTGTTTGATGGATGAACCCTTATCGAATCTTGATGCAAAACTTAGAAATAAGATGCGTTTAGAATTGAAACAGATACAAAAAAGACTTGGATTTACAATGGTTTATGTCACTCATGATCAGGTTGAAGCAATGACTATGGCAGATCGCATGATGATTTTAAATAATGGTGTTGTACAACAAATTGGTAAGCCACTTGATGTTTACAATAATCCTAAAAATGAATATGTCGCTACTTTTATTGGAGCGCCATCAATGAATATATTTAAAATAGAGGACATTAACCTAAGTGCAAATCAATTCGACTTGTCTGTTAAGAAGATTGGCATTAGACCAGAACATTTAGTCCCAGAATCAACAAATGGGGCCTTATGTTTTGACGTCGAGGTGATTGCTTCTGAATTGTTAGGAACCGAAACCATTGTGAGCTTTAATCTTTTTAACCGTGTATGTCAAGCAAAATGGAGTGGCCAGTATTTGTTAGAAGATGGACAAAAAGCGAAAGTATATGTTGACCCTAAATCAATCATTATGTTTGATCAAAACGGTGATAATATCCATCATAAAAAGGTGGTAGCAGAGCATGCGACATGAACAAATAGCGATTAATCAAAATAAAAGAAAACATAGCATCATGCAACATATTCTCGGTTATTCTATGTTGTTACCAGCAATCTTGATATTTGGTGTATTTTTGGTAAAGCCTTTGATTGAGACCATTATTTTAAGTGTCAGTCACACGAGTGCACAAGGTCAAGTTCTAGGTTTTGCAGGATTAGAGTATTATGCAAACATTATTACAGATGAAGCGATTCATGCTGCCATTATGGCAACCATTTACTTTGTTTTAATTACGGTCCCATTGACGATTGGAATTGCACTTGTTTTAGCACTACTAGCGAATAAGAAACTAAAAGGGACAAGCTTTTTTAAGACAGTTTATGCATCATCTCTCGGTATTAGTGTAGCTGCGGCATCAGTTATATGGCTTTTTATGTATAACCCTTCTATCGGTGTTTTTAACCGAATTATTACTTTTTTTGGAGGCAGTCCACAACAATGGTTACTTGATCCTAAATGGGCATTGTTTTCTGTTAGCTTAGCGACGGTATGGACAAGTGTCGGTTTTACATTTTTAATTATTTTGAGTGGATTGAAAAACATAGATGAATCTTTATATGAAGGTGCACGCGTTGCGGGTGTTGGTAAGTGGTTTCAGTTTAGACGTATTACCTTACCACTGCTTTCTCCTACATTGTTTTTTGTTACGAGTGTCTCAATGATTAATGCTTTTCAAACGTTTGGACAAATAAACATTTTGACCAAAGGTGGTCCGATTAATGCAACAAGGGTTATTGTTTATGCAATCTACCAAGATGCATTCATTAATCATCGAATTTCTCAAGCAAGTGCACTATCGATATTGTTATTCTTGAGTATCTTATTCTTAACAGCAATGCAATTTATTATTGGAGAAAGGAAGGTGCATTATCAGTAATGGAAACGATTATTAATGACACTAACCAAATCATTCATCTTGAAAAATTATCAAGTGAGCAACTTGAAAAAGCAAAACGCATTAGAATGTTTAAAGACTTAAGTAGAAAAGTAGTGATTTATGGGTTGATGTCCATCTTTGCATTTATCTTGTTTTTCCCGATTCTTTATGCTTTAAGCATTAGTTTTATGTCAGGGGCAGAAGTTTTTGCAGGAAAGTTACTACCAAGTTCGTTATCTTTAGACAACTACATTAAAGTATTTCAACGTATGCCATTGTTTCGTTACTTTATCAATAGTACACTATCTTCAAGTATTATTACCGTAGCTCAAATCATCATTGCTTGTTTAACGGCGTACTCATTGACTTTCTTTAAATTTAGGGGACAAAAAACGATCTTCTTCTTTTTCATTGCAACCATGATGGTGCCTTGGGAAGCAACAATTATTCCTAACTTCCTATTTATTCGTTCAATCGGATTATACGACACAATTATTGCAATGACCTTACCATTCTTTGCAACTGCATTCGGTATTTTCTTGATGAGACAACAGTTTAAGACCATCCCCTATGAACTTTACGAAGCATCTAGAGTTATTGGTATCTCAAGATTTCGATTCTTTTGGAAGATTTTATTACCATTATCTAAAAGTACCATTGCGACATTAGGTATTTATAGTTTCGTAACAAGTTGGAATATGTATCTATGGCCTTTACTTGTAACGAATTCAGATAAATCGCGACCAATTACCATTGGGATTACAAGACTCCAACAAGCTGAAACGGCTTCTGAATGGGGTATCGTGATGGCTGCAGCAATCTTAATTGTATTACCTGCATTGTTTGTTCTTTTCTTTGGACAAAGAAAATTGGAATCTGGGCTTATGTCTGGAGCAATTAAATAAAAGGAGGCATTATAATGAATAAATTTTCTAAATTAGTTGTAGGCGTATTAGCCACGTCTCTACTTTTGGTTGGATGTAGTTCGGGTGGTGATTCAACGAGTGGTAAAACTAAAATCGATTTTTGGCACTCAATGGGTGGCGTAAACGAAGAAGCTGTAAATGAAATTGTTAAGCGTTTCAACGAATCTCAAGATGAATTTGAAGTTGTACCAACCTTTCAAGGTAAATATGAAGATGCACTTACTAAATACGACAGCGTAGCTGGAACTAAAGATGCACCTGCAGTCATTCAGGTTTACGATGTTGGGACAAAACATATGATTGAATCTGGAAGTATTATACCCGTATCAGAATTTATAGAAAAAGAAAAGTTTGATACATCAATATGGGAAGAAAATATTTTCAATTATTATCAAGTAGATGGTAATCAATATTCAATGCCATTTAACTCATCAACTGCAATGATTTACTACAACAAAGATGCTTTTAGATCAGCTGGTTTAGATCCGGAAGTTGCACCAAAAACATTCGCAGAGTTTGAAGAATTTGCAAAAAAATTAACCATTAAAGAAGGTAGTACAACAAAACAATATGGTGCAGCCATAACAAGTAATGGTTGGTATTTTGAACAATTATTAGCTGTTCAAAATGGTGAATACGTAAATGAAGGTAATGGACGATCAGGGACACCAACAAAAGCCTTAGTAAATGAAAAAAGAGGCGTTGAAATCTTTACAATGATCAAACGCATGTACGAAGAAGGTACTTTCTTAAATACTGGTACAAGTAGTGATGACTTAAAAGCAGCTTTTGTATCTGGACAAGTTGCGATGGTTACAGAATCTTCAGCAGGGATGTCATCAATGGTAGATAATGCACCGTTTGAAGTTGGTGGCGCTTATTTGATTGGTGGAAACAACGATGCATGGCAAGGAACAATCATTGGTGGTGGTTCATTATGGATGTCAAATGCTATTGATGAAAAAGAGCAAGCGGGTGCATGGGAGTTCATGAAGTTTGTATCAGAGCCAAGTATCCAAGCATACTGGCATATTAAAACAGGTTATTTAGCAGTTACACCTTCTGCTTATGAAGAACAAATTGTCATCGATGCATGGAAAGAAAAACCACAATTAAAAGTAGCGCCAGATCAAATTGCTGCAACAAAAGCTTCTCCTGCAACAAGTGGCGCATTGATACCAAATTTCCCTCAAGCAAGACAATCAATAGTAGCTGGTATGGAAAGCCTATTTCAAGGAAACGATGCACAAAAAGCATTAGATAAAGCTGCTCAAGAAATCGAAAATGGATGGAAATAAAATGGCAACATTAAAAATTGCACATCGTGGATACAGTTTAATCTATCCAGAAAACACATTAGAAGCATTTCAACTAGGATTTGAAGGTGCTGATGGTATTGAGCTTGATGTTCATCTTTCTAAAGATGGTCATTTGATTGTGATGCATGATGAAAAAGTTAATCGCACTTCTAATGGTACAGGTTTCATTAAAGATTTAACGTTAAACGAACTAAAAACATTGGATGCAGGATCATGGAAAAGTGAGCAATATCAAGGATTTAATATACCAACTTTAGAAGAGGTATTTGAATTGGCGAAAAACTTTCAAGATAAATTGATAAATATAGAAGTTAAAACAGATGAATTTGAATACGATGGTATCGAGCAAAAAATCATTGATCTTGTCAATAAACATAACATAAAAGATAGAATTATAATATCTTCTTTCAACTATCAAACATTAGTAAGATTTAAACAACTTGATGAATCATTTAAACTTGGTTATTTGGTTTCGTGCCCAAATCAAGATACATTAAAGAAGTTAACCGAATTAAAACCACAAGCACTCCATAGTACCTATGTGTTTGGTCTTAATATCCATCAGTTGTTAAAAGAACAGGGTATCCTTTGGCGAATTTACACAGTCAATGACCAAGATGAATATCAATACTTGATGGACCACCAAATCGATTGGGTATTTACAGATGACATTAAAGTTGTCTAGTTAGGAGAAATATGAATAACAAAAGTACACTTTTAAAACAAAAATTAGACACGTTACCATTTCTTATTGTTGCACATAGAGGTCAGTATCGAGGTAACATTATTGAAAACTCAATTGAAGCAATGAAACTTGCGTTGAATCAACAAGCAGATATTGTTGAAACGGACTTAATGAGCTCAAGTGATGGTGTTTTATATCTCTTTCATGATGATCGTGAGCAAGCACTGTTTGGCCGCGCTTTCAATGTGAGTGAGTTAAATTCTGTTTGTATTGATAATTTATCTATGCTCAATACAATCGGATGCGTTAGTGGGAAACGACTCAATCGTCTTGAAGATGCTTTAAAAGCATTAAAAGGAGATTGTTTAATTAATCTAGATCGTGCATGGTATCTAAGTAAACTGATGTTGCCATTGTTAGATCAATACAATGTTGTGGATCAGGTGATATTAAAATCATCGATTGATAAAGAAGAGTATTTGTATCGATTAAGTGAGCATCCAGTAAAATACATGTTTGTTGCAATTGTTCAAACAAAAGAAGAAGTTGAATTATTTCTTGAATTAAATGACATCAATTTGATAGGATTTGAGTTAAGCATTAAAGATCATCATGCACCATTAGATGATCCTGAATTCATTAAATCTCTAAGAGATAGAGGGTATTTAATTTGGCGAAATGCTCTTGTATTAGATGCAAAATATGCAGGGCTTGGTTTTGGTGATGACATTGCGATGACAGGTGATGAAGATACCGGTTGGGGACAACTTGTTGCACAACATGCTAACGTCATTCAAACAGATTGGGTACAAGATCTCGCTACTTATCGCCATAAAATGGACCGTAATAAATGAATCCAGATATCAATCAAATGCTTGAGCTCGCTAAGGTTTGGATGAGCGAGGTTGGTGACTTTGTTTATCAGCAATTGGATAAAGAATTGGATACACAAACTAAAAGTGAGTGGCGTGATTTGGTGACAACAATTGATGTAGAGGCAGAGCAACGCTTATCATGTAGGATTAAATCCCAATTTCCAACACATGAAATATTTGGTGAAGAACGCGATCATGACCAGATTGACCTCACGAATCCGCATATGTGGTTCATTGATCCCATTGATGGTACAACAAACTTTGTAAAACAAAGAACGAATTGCTGCATCTTGCTTGCGTATTATTATCAAGGCATAGGCCAATTTGCCTGTTTGTATGACCTTAGAGACAACAAACTCTACCATGCATTAGCCAACCACGGTGCATTTTGTGAAGATGTACCAATGAAACCCAAACACGGCTTAAATCTAAAAGATGGTCTTGTGGCATGTGATGTTAGAAGAATCTATCAATATCCAATATTTGATTACATCGTTAACCATGCCTTTGACATTCGTTGTATAGGTGCAGGTGGACTTGATGCACTATCGGTATTTAAAGGAGAATGCATCGCATTTGTCAATACCATCGGAGGTCCATGGGACTTTGCAGCTCTCCAAGTTTTTGCACATGAACTAGGGCTTCAAATCAAAACATTCGAAGGCCATGAATTAGACCTCTTGACTTCAAATAGTTATATAATCGCATCTAGCGATGTTCTTAAATCACTCACAGATTATTGATTGTCAACGTAACTTAACTGTATCTGTTTAAGATTAGCTTAACTAATATAGTTTTTTCTATTTTGTTTCATAAACAAGCAAAATTGATAAAGTGCCTTAATAGATATAAAAGTAAAGAAGGTATGATTAGGTTAGCCCTCCGCATACCTTTTTTGATTTAATTATAAACATAAATTGAATGAATTACTGATTAAACAATAAATGGTCCAAGCAATTTTAGATGCAACATTCGTGCAAGTCATTTCAAACATAACGTCATGATTCACTTCATAAGTGACCTTCAAATGACCATCTAAACTTTCAATAGATTGTGTTTGTCATTTGCCCTTTTTTAGGGGTTACTAGTGGAAAAGCTGATAGTTGGACAAATACAGTATTAATTGTATATTTTTTCTTGAATCTTGAGCGCATTATTGTCTTTTTCTAAGTAACCAATGCCACCATTAAAATCGATTGTGTCTTAGTTTAATGCGAGTGATCCATTTAGGTTTGCCTTAAACTGATAACAGCGTGAACGCATTCCATATTAGTTATGTAGGCAAATGGGACATGATATTAGGACTGAATAATGAGTCTTGAATAGGTGTCAATGGTCCAAAGTCAACCATTCTGTTAAGTTTAACGATGTCATCTATTGCTTAAATGATGCAATTTGATTCAAATTGATCTGGTCCAATTTTTATTCAAAATGGATCATCACTTGTATTTAAAATGCCTAGAATGATAGAGATAATGGTGCTTTTAGATCAGTTTGTAATACGAACCTTCAAAATAGTTTTTTTCTTATGTCCTTGAAATTGTAATTGTTCATTGATTTCATATTGTCCCCCAGACTTTTCAAACGACAACATAACAAGCTTATAAAGTGTGATTGGTCTCTTTCATTTTAATAACATCCACTAATATAAATGCACCGTCAACATAATCATAAACCATAACGTTTCTATGTTGAATTCGCTCCTAATTGATGTACATATGTATAAAGTCTGCTTGTTTGATACCTAAATCCGTTCATGGTACACCGATACGCCCTTGTAATATTCTTAACTGATTCAAGGTCGCTTGTCCATGACGCATTAATTACAATCGTTTAGTCTTTCATAGCACTGAAAAATTTATCTTGAGTTGGTGGATCAATTTCCCCGACATAAACTGCGACTCTTACTGATTTATCAAAATAATTGAACCAAACAGTCGTAAAAATGAGAGCTGCAATTACGTTAACAATTGCTTGGATTGACTCAGCGCTTCCTAGAAAAACACCAAACTGGCCAGGTGCAATCTCGTTGATGAAAAGATATGCAAATATGTACAAAAGGATGAGACTGACAATACGGATAAATAGTAATCCGATAATTGTTTTTTTAAGTGTTTTTGAAGGATAATGGTTTAAGATTGCATAAATCAAAAAACCAAAAGTACCAATAATTGCAATCGGTTCTAAATAAGATAAAAAGACCATCATATTAGCAGAAAAGATTTGCCATTCTAATAAAGGTTCTAACTCACCACCATAAGAAGCTAACTCTGAAATGGAAAAAATAATATTAATAAAACATGCTACCGTAAAAAACAACAACCAACCCCCAAGTTTGGAATACTTTTCATATAATTCATTTGTCATCATAATTATCTCCTTTTATTGTATGTTTCAAATAAAACAATTCGTTACCAAACAATAAGATTTTAATCTACAAGTAAATGCTTGTTTAAATAAGCACATCTAAACCGTCTAATGGCATCAAACAAGAACATCGCTAAAACATAATGAACAACAAAACGATTGGTATTCAAGAGCATTTAAAATCAATGTATGCACCCATTAAATTAAGCTTAGATGTTAGATTAATTTTACACATAGTAGCGTTAAAAATCAACATTCAACTACAACAAAAAGACAAAGCAAGTTGTATAATGAAGTTAGAAATATAAAGGTGTACAAAAAGCCACAATAATCTTACAATGAATAGTGACTAAACCGTCAAAAAAATCATTATTTCCAGTTACTTTTCTAACATATTCACTGCTAGATTTAAACACTTGTCTTCAAAACAAATTGAATATATTATTTTAGCTATTTCAAGCTTTGAAGCTGAACATAAGGGAAAGAAGCGCTCAATCGGTAAATGTGCCTTTATTCAAGGTCTAGTCCTCGATGTTGGTGCTTACACTGCTACCATTTATAATCTTCTCAAATTAGCCCGTATCATTGTTCAAGACTCTAACCTTAGCTTCAAACAAGAAATCTCTCACTTAGCAGCAATTGGCATTAGAGCCACCAATAAAGCTAAATCAAGTAAGAAATGCAAAGTAGATGATGCAAGCGTGTTGATCACCCAGAGATGATTCAAGGCATGACTATCATCTCTACCAAGCCTTTCTACAACTATGTACACCAACGATTAGTTCGCATCAAACCAATTGATTTACCTCGCATGGTTTGTCTTAAATGAGCAAAGTACAAAACATATCTTGCAAAGGCACAAAAAGGTACTAGCATTACAAAACGTGGGTTTGATAAGCATGATAGAACTGAGTTTGGGCATTGGGAAGGTGATTGAGTCATTGGTCCTAGAGATGGACAAAATGGTGCTCTATTAACGCTCATTGAGCGTAAAACAAGGTTCTACTACACCATACCAATTAAATCAAAGGAAAGTACTCATGTTTACAGAGCAATCAATAAATTGAACAAGTTATATGGTGATCATTTTAGTGATGCATTTAAATCAATCACATTTGACAACGGAAGTGAGTTCGCAAGATACAAAGACATTGAACGCAACATGAACCAATCAATCATCAATAATCCTAGAAGAATCCACAACTACGTGTCATCTAGTAAACTCTTTATCAACAACTTGTTGAATATTACTCTAGAATACTTCGATATTTATTGCATTATTTAATGGATGTTGCTCTTCGTAAATTTATTGTCGCTTGTTTCTAACTTCATATTACAATTCACGCGATTTATTCGACATTTTTCTATTTCATTAGGGCTTTAACATGCTAAATGACGTGTTCTTACTTAAGTACTCTAGGAATAAAACCTTATTTTTACATATCATACCATCATGCTCTATTAACTGCGTATATAACTCCTCTATTTTCTTTCCTCCTTAGTTGATATTAATTATACTTCATTTTGTAAAGTAAGTGTATATTAAAACCGTTGTTTCACCATATTTAAGTAAGGACTTCATTTATAGTTGTAATTATGATACAATTGGAACATTCATAGAAAAACAAGGAGAAGATAATAGGGGGATAAGTGATGAAAATAAAAGACTATTGGCAGCAGTTCTTAGTTGACACAAATAGGGATTTAACAACAACATACTTTGAAGCATTTTATTTTGGCTCTAATAAGCAGAGTGCTCAATCATTATCAGAGCTTGTCTTAACACATAACAAAACAGCGACTTGCTCGGCATATGCCCAATACCATTTAACTGATTCTAGATTACCACAAGTTGGTGATTTATCAATTGTGACCGATTGGGAAGGAAACCCATTATGCGTGATTGAAACAACCGATGTGACATACATGAAATTTAAAGAAATGACTTATGATATTTGTAAACGTGAAGGTGAAGATGATTCATTAGTATCTTGGCAAAACAATCACATTGATTTCTTTAATGAAATCGGAAAAGAAATGGGCTTTACTTTTTCATGGGATATGGACATTGTTTTTGAAGATTTCAAGATGATTTACGAGTAAAAATTAATGATGGTAAAGTGTTGACAACATGCCCAATTCATTTAAGAAACAGCTTGTATTGTCTAACAACATTCAAGCTAAGACAAGAATTTTTATTTTCTACTTACACCATTCATTTTTCAACTTCTAATGAATGCTTTCTTTGTTCCTGAGCATATTGCATCATCCCTTTTAAATCTTTTCGATAAATTATTTGGTCTATTTGATTATTAGTCCCTATGACGATATGCGTCGTGTTTGCAAATACAAATGAGAGAATTTCATTTAAACGCTTTTTACTGAACCAAGCTAAGCTCAAAGTTTGATCTTTTCTTTCCAAGTTTTTAATATGTAGACTCACATTGTATCTAATCAAGTTCATTGAATGAACGATGCCATACATCCAAATAACTTGATTTAAAGAAATAATAAACACACTACCTTTAATCAGGAAAATAATGTATTCTTTACCCATTTTCCCATATTGATAATCAATTCCTTCTTGCCAAGCTTTTTCTAAACTATTTAATGTATCATCAGGATGCTCAGTCTCATTACAGAATTTTCTTACTTCAATTACAATGTTCTTAGTCGTTTTAAGCTTGAAAATCAACGCAAAGACCAATGAAGTAATAAACCCAACTCCAAATATAACAACTGGGATAAAATTATCTCCATCAGCTTGGATTGACTCATTACCAAGAACAATAGAAAGAGACAATAGAAATAACAACAACATCACTAGTCCCACTACAAAGGAATTTCGAGTCATTTTTCTTAAATACATTTTTTTCATTTCAATCAAATCTTCAACCATGGTATACCTCCTAATAGCATTATCTTTTAGCCCAAACAACCGATTACTACATTGAAATAACGATTCAATTATGGGCTCATTATATCATATTTACAGTTGTGTCTCAACTGCAACATTTAATCGTTTAAATATCATATAACTCGATCAAGATTCAACCACAAACAAACGATAAAATCAATGTGTTGAATAGAAAGGGGGCATGATGAAAAAGATTGAATCATGCATACTTATGTTCACTTTTTTATATATAGATTTTTTAATTGCTTCAAGTGTCATGATATTAAATATTTATCATTTATTTTATTACATGTAAAAGACTTTTGACAGTCAAATAGAGAAACATCATGTATAGTAGGGTTAAGGAGGGCACATATGAAAATAGGGAAACACATCAATCATCTAAGAAAAGAAAACAATTTATCTCAAGATGATCTAGCTGAAAGGATTTATGTTTCAAGACAAACCATTTCCAATTGGGAAACAGGAAAAAGTTACCCTGATGTCAATAGTTTGTTGTTAATAAGTGAACTCTTTTGTATTTCAATTGACCAATTAGTTAAAGGAGACCTTGAACAAATGAAACAAGAAATCAATCAAACAGACTTAAACAACTTTGCATCTGATTCAAAAATCTTTACATGTTTATTTGCATTAACATTGATCTTACCAATTCCTCTAATTCATTATTTTGGCATGATTGGCTTTGGTATTTGGATAGTGATTGCTATCGTAAATTTCTTATATGCGTTAAAAGTTGAAAAACATAAAAAACAATTCAACATCCAAACATATAAAGAAATCATTGCTTTTACAGAAGGGAAACAATTAACCCAAGATGAAAAGAACCAAGAACTAGGAAAACGACCTTATCAATTAGTTTTATTGGTTTTTGGATTTGCATTATTAGGGGGTCTCATTTCTATTTTAATGGTGGTATTCATCATGTAGTGTTAAAGAATAAGGACATGATCTATGTCCTTTTTTAATGTTAAACATAGACATTTGATTGTGATAAACAAATGATACATTGGACTTCAATTTTATGACATAGACGACTTCCATTTTTAATAAAGTTTAGGTCGATTTAAAACGTAAAAGGGATAACGTACCTCTCATATACATTGAAAGACTGCTTAGGATACATGATAAAGGTAATGACCTTTGCAATTGTATGGTTATTTTCTCTTTTATATTTGAACTAAAAGATGTTTATGACAAAAATATAATTTATAAGGGAAAACTCAAATAAAATATCAAATCAAGACATTAAAGACAACATTATGTATTGAATAACTAGAATTATCAATATATATGTGATATAATAGTTATGAAATAGAAAAAAATAATAATTTAAGGAAAAGGTGAGAAACGAGTGTTAATGAAAAAAATAGAAAAGATGATGGTCATGGTATTTGCTGTGATGCTAGTGTTTAGTGTATTAATGGTCAATTTAAAAGCAGAAGAGCCAATTGTATCAACCGCAATAGGAAATCCAATTCAGGAGACGTTTCCTGATCCAAATCTAGCTCAAGTTATAGCAGACAATGTTTCTTCAGGCGATGTAAACGCAGAACTAACCCAAGAAATGGTCGATAGTTTGACATACTTGTTTGCAAACGACCTTCAGATCAGTGATTTAACTGGAATTGGACATTTAACTTCTTTAAGCATGCTCGTTCTAAATAACAATGAATTGACAAGTTTACCTCCAGAAATTGGCAACATGAGCAATTTGACTTTTTTGAATGTAAGTGATAACCACCTAACAAGCTTACCAAAAGAAATCGGAAAACTAACTTCATTAAGTGTTCTTACCATAGCAAATAACAAGATAACAAGTTTGCCAGATGAAATTGGTGATTTAACTTCATTAAGAAGCTTTGGTGCAAATGGTAATCAACTAACAAGTTTGCCAGAAAGTTTCTTATCAAGAGTTAGTATGTTAAGTAGTTTGATGTTAGAAGGGAATTTATTACCAAGTGATTATGAAATCATCATTCAACAAAATGGTAATAGTCATGGGCATCAAGAACAAGATAAATTAATGGTTGATTTAACTGCAAACCCAGTTACAATTAAACAAATGACTGATTTAGATGCACTTGATTATTTTTCATTCATTCATTTACAATCAGGTAGAGAACTTTCTTTAGCACACACCTTTAAGCTAGAAAACTATGTTGATGAAAACATGCAACCTGTCAACATCAATGATTATTTTTCTAGTAACGGTCATGTAATAAAAAGCGGAAAAATTTATGCTCAAGTTAGAGCAACTGGAGCTGGTGTTTTCAATAACACGAGTGACAACGCTTTAACAGATGGTTATGTTGAACTTAACTTTGAAATCAGTAACTATATTCTAAGTTTTGATTTAAATGGTGGGCAAGGTCC
>CAZWEF010000044.1:0-13867 GCA_964632125.1 uncultured Erysipelotrichales bacterium | reverse complement strand
GTTAATCCTGTTAGTAAATCAAGTATTGGATTGATGAGTATAAATAAATAGAGTGCTTTTTCAATTAATCGATGTTTCATAAGTCACCTACTTTTTTAGAGTCTAATAAATATTCCATTTTAATCACTTTCTTTTAATTAGGTATTTTAGCTTAGATGCAATAAAGTAGGGCTTCACTAATAACCCTTTTGATTTTCTTGCTATCTTGATTTCTCTTTTATTGTTTATAGGGTGGTTATAAATTTCGGGATATTGTTTTAAGAAAGAGTCAATTGAATTAAAAGCTATCTTATCTTTTCTAAGAGTTAATGCAATGTAATATTGAGCTTCTGTAAGCTTCAAAACAATTTTATTAAGAATGTATGTCTTTTTTAAAGTTGAAAGAGGTGTGTTTGTATAAGTGTTTGTTATAATTGACTTCAAAACCTTCTCATGGTGTTGCCAGTTGCGTATAAATGATGTCTGCGAGACTGACTGGTTTACATTCCCTAAAAGATACTGATAAATTGGAAGATTAAAGTATGCAATAGTTTCTGTTGCTGCAAATACATAGGCATTAAATTCCATATCCACATAAAAACAATTTTCATCTAATTGGAAAGGGAGTGCTTTTAGAATTTCAGTTTTAACAGTTGAGGTAGAAAGAAGAGGTCCCCATTCTCCAAAACCATATCCTTCATAGCACAAATCATCAATATTGTAAGTCTTCCCCTCTTCTAAAAAGAAATAGAGTTCTTTAATGTTTTTAGTACCTTTGTCAGCCCAATCTTCAACATACTCAGTTAGTATGAGATCCTGATCGCTTTTGAATAAATTTAAAACAAGTTTTTCAAGATAAATAGAATCAAAATAATCATCTCCATCTAGTACTTTAGTATATGTTCCAGAGGCTTCCTTAATTCCGCGGTTAATGGTTGAACCGTGACCACCATTTTCCTTATCAATGATTCTAACACAGTTCATTTCAAGTAATGTGTTAATTTCTAAAGCAATTTGGTACGCTACATTTGAAGTATCATCTTTTGAACCATCATTAACAACAATTGTTTCAATGAATTTCGCATGAGGATGGGCATATATACTCTTCAATGTTCGATTCAAATACTCTGAAACATTGTAAGAGGGAACAATGATTGATAAAACAAATGACTGAGAACTATTTTCTATAAAAGTGATATTTTTAGACCAATAATTCTCTATCTGACTTGATTCACTAAACAACTCTAACTCTAAGCCGACGGTTTTACTATAGCTGGCAGTATCTAAAATAGCATCATGCATTGATTTACTTTTCTCACTAAAATAATCTGGATTTCTATATAATTTTTCAATTTCATTGCAGTATGCTTCAATATTTTCAACATCACAGTAGATTCCATCTTTTTCCGAAATGAGTGTTTTCATGCCGTTGAAAAATCCATTAGACGATAAAACAACAACGCCACCCATTGCAGCTTCACATGCACTTACCCCTTGATTATCATATCGAGTTGCTATTAAACAAATACCATTATTCTTTTGGACTTCTGCAATTTCATGGTGTGACAAAAAATGCTTATGAATATGAACATTTTGAAAATGAGCAATTGGAGCAAGTATTTTTTCGTGTATTAAACCATCTCCATAAAATGAAAAGGTTAAATCTGAGAAAAATAGTTTTTTAGATAAAGCTAGAACCACTCTTACATTGATATCAGTTGCGTATGACTGTATATCATTGTAGTGACGTATAGAATAGATGTTCTTTCTCAACTCTATGTTTTTAGGCGCATATTGAAATATTTCTTCATCGATAATACATGGAATTACTTTTGAACGATTGTAGCAAATATTATTTAGAGTTTGAGCTCTCTTTAAAGAAGCATGAGTTGGGAAAACAAAAGTTACATTTTCCTGATCATTTAGTCTTTCAAATAAGTTGTCTAGAATACGAAATCTAGGCAATTCCTCAAAAGGAGGAACTTTTGTAAAGTATGGGGTTGTGAGTATGTTTGAATCACGATACAATGTATCGCCACCGTGTGAATATAGGTAAACTTTACTTTTCGACAAGTCGATTCCGTTTAATAAATGAATAAATGATTCATTTGCAAAATGAATAATGATTGTTTGAAATAGTCGCTTACGTAAAATTCTACGCATATTGAACAAGTCAACATTTAAAACTTTAACACCTTCAAACTCATAAATAGAAATGGTCTGCGAGTTTGAAGATGTGATAACTGCTAGATCAAGATTGTTACTTTTATATGCACGCACTTTTGAGTGGACAAAGCCAAAGAAGTATTTGTTGTTTTGATTTGGATATCCTGGGGACAAAAGCACATTACGCTCATCTCCATTCAAATATTCTGCCAAAAAGTCATTTGCAGTGTTTACTTCTTTGATTGATAAGTCAGTTATTTTTGTTCTACCTGATCCTTTAATGTAAAGAACTGCAATAAAATATGTGCATTGTTTTGGTAAGTAGTTTTTAGTATTTATATCGAACTCGGCAATCACTTGTCGTTTTCTATTAAGTAACTTTAGTTTTGCTTGATTAGCAGAACTTTCTCCGAAAAAAGAAACCTCAAGACCATTGGATTTAGTTTTAAACAAGTTTCTATATACAAATAGAGATGTCTCTTTTTTTGTGGAGATAGTTAAGGTGTTATCTTGTTTTTGAACATTACCACTATTCCTTTTATAGTTCATCCATTTTGTTGTGATTAAATTAAAATTCATGGCTCCTCCTGTCGGTGAATACTTTTGTTTGATTTTGTAATTATAATACATTTCAATTATATACAAAAAACAGTCTAGAATCAAATAAATGTAGAACTATTTTTAGTTCCTAGAGCTGTAAATTGAGTTGAATTTTGTGATGTGGTTTAAATACTAAAGGCTATGCTTTTTGTTGATTATTTTAAAAAAATAGCATATAATGAATATGTTTGAGAAATAATGATATTCTAATCAACAAAGCTTAGAGTCATAAGGTATGAAATTTAGGAGGTTTTTATGAAAGTTCTCGTTGTTGGTGGTGCAGGTTATATAGGTAGTCACTGTGTTTATGAATTAATTAGAGATAATCATGAAGTGGTTGTTTTTGACAATTTGTCTAATGGAAATATAGAAGCAGTTCATCCAAACGCGAAGTTAGTTATAGGGGATATACATGATAGTGAAGCATTGGATAGTGTCATGCAAAGTGAAAGGTTTGACGTTTTAATTCAATTTGCAGCTTTTATAGTTGTATCTGAGTCAGTTCGTGAACCAATTAAATACTACAAAAACAATGTCATGGGAGTGCTTAATGTTTTAGAAGCTATGCAAAGAAATGGATTAAAAAACATTGTTTTTTCTTCTACAGCTGCTGTATATGGAAATCCAAAAGATGTTCCATGTACTGAAGAAACACTAACTAGTCCGGAAAGTCCTTACGGAGAAACTAAACTAGCTTCAGAGAAAATGATTAAGTGGGTGTGTAACCAATACGACATGAATTATGTCATATTCAGATACTTTAATGTGGCGGGAGCTGATTACAGTGGCAATATTGGTTTAGCTTCAAAAAATATAACCCATATAATTCCTTCTGCAATCGAAACTTACATAGGGATTCGTCCTAAGTTGACAGTTTTTGGTGATGACTTCCCAACGAAAGACGGGACTTGCGTACGAGACTATATTCATGTAAGTGATTTAGCTTTGGCCCATATCAAAGGGGCAGAGTATTTAATCAATGAAAAAAAATCAAATCTCTTTAATCTGGGGACTGGTGATGGTTATAGTGTTAAAGAGATAGTCAAAGCTGTCCTAGAAGAGTGTGGGGATTTTACATACGAGATTGGTGAAAGACGAGATGGGGACCCAGCCATTATTGTAGCAAGTAATGATAAAGCTCAAAAAATTCTTGGGTGGACACCAAAGTATTCATTAAAAGAAATGGTAAGAAGCGATTATCAATGGAGATTAAAAAATCCAAACGGATATAAAAAAGGAGGATAAAAGAATATGTATGATGTTTTAATTGTAGGGGCAGGATATGCTGGCAGCATTATGGCAAGACTGTTCGCTGAACAAGGGAAAAATGTTCTCGTTATGGAGAAAAGAGATCATATTGCTGGAAATATGTATGACTATTTAGATGAAAATGGTATTTTAGTACACAAGTATGGGCCGCATATTGCATATATTAATAATTGGAAGACTTATAATTTCTTGAAACAATATTCGGAGTTTGTTGTTTATCATCATCATGTTAATGCATTAATTGATGGCGTTGAAGTACCATTACCATTTAACTTGACGGCAATTGATCGTTTGTTTGATATAGAGTCAGCAAGTAAGTTAAAAAAGCTAATGATTGATACATTTGGGATGGGAACTAAAGTCCCAATTTTGAAAATGTTACAGGCAAAAAATGAAGAAATAGTTGAACTAGCAAAATATATATATGAAAAAGTATTTTTGCACTATACTATGAAGATGTGGGATTTAACACCTGAAACAATTGACCCGTCTGTAACGGAACGTGTACCGGTACATGTGTCATATGATAATCGCCATTTTACACAAGAAATTCAAGTGATGCCTAAGCATGGTTACACGGAACTTTTCAAAAATCTAATTAGTCATGATAATATTAAGGTTGAGTTGGGAGTAGATGCGAAAAAACGCATCAAACTTGAAGATGGAAAAATATATTTCAACGGAGAAATTTTTGAGGGTGATGTTGTTTATACTGGTATGATTGATGAACTTTTTGACTTTAAATATGGTGAACTTCCTTATCGTTCCCTGAAGATTATTCACGAGACACACCCAGTAGATAGAATCCAAGAAAAGACAACTTTAAACTGGCCAGATGCTCGAAAAGAAACAAGACGAACTGAAAATAAATTACTTGTTTGCCAGCCAAATGTATATGGTGTGACAAGTACTATCACTGAAATCCCAGGTGCTTTTGATCCTAATTCAAGTGACTTTAATGTTCCGTATTACCCCATCCCAAATGTAGATAACAATACAGCCTATAACAAATATGAAAAGGAGTCAAAGATGTATAAAAATCTTATCATGATTGGTCGACTTGCACAGTATCGTTATTACAATATGGAAGCCATTATTTTGGCAACTTTAGATGCCTTTGAGAAATATAATAAAAAATGAACAAAAAAAGGCTGGTATTCTTTGCATATAATCTTGAAATAGGTGGTATAGAAAAGGCACTAGTTGAACTTTTGAAAAGCGATGAACTAAGGAGTTTTGATATCACACTTTTTCTTCAAGAAAAAAAAGGAACTTTGTTAAGTCAGATTGATGATAATGTGACCATCTTAACTTATAAGCCTAGTGATTTTAGATTTAAATTGATAAGAAAGATAATCAATTTTGTAAAAATGCTTGTAACAATTGCATTAAATTATCATAGATATGATCATTCTATATGCTACACTCCTTATGTAATACCGTTTTCGCTTATGGCACCTTACTTTTCTAAGAAGTCAACAATTTACTTACATACTGATTATGTTACAATGTATGGCGAGCGGCTTCAAGAATTAGATGACTTTGTAATAAAAAGAAAATTAAATCAATATAACCAAATAGTGTTTGTTTCTAACGAAGCTCGTAAAAACTTTGTGAACAGATATGGGGCAGTTTCGAATCTGCTTGTAATAAACAATCTAATAAATCCAGTAGAAGTTTCGATTTTAGCCAGCGAGGAAGTTAAGGGCTTTACATTCGAAGAAAAGACGCTCATAAATGTTGCTCGACATGTAGAAGATTCTAAACAAATCAGTAAGTTAATTTATGCTATGAGAGATCTAATAGATGCTGGAGAAAAGGTGCGATTATTATTAATAGGGGATGGACCGAACCATGAAGACTATATTAAGTTAGTTGAAGAGTTGTGTCTAGTCGAGTGGGTTACGTTTTTAGGAGAACTTAAAAATCCATATCCATATATGAGGCACTCAGATTTACTAGTTTTGACGAGTAAATATGAAGGTTTTCCAGTTATATTTCTAGAGGCACTAGTTTTACATACTCAAGTGGCTTCTACAGTTCAAGTAAGTGATCCATATTTGGACACAAGAGATTATATGTTCCATCTAAATAGAGAAACATTGGTAAAAGACTTACAAATAGCAATTCACAGTGAAAAGAAGTGTTTTCCAAATTATTTAGAACATCGAAAGTTAATGGTAGAGCTATTTGTTCAGGCTATATCCATTTAGTATTGTATTACTTTTGACAATGTGTTATAATTTTTTGGTATTTCAAGCACTATTTTTTGTTTGAAATTTAGGTGAGGTGAAAGAGTGTTAGATAATTCAGTTGCAATACAAGTTAAGAATTTACATAAGGATTTTAAAATGTACTATGATAAAGCAACAAGCTTTAAAGAGCGATTGTTATTTTGGAAAAAAGATGGCTCGACTAATAGTACACTTCATATTTTAAAAGATATTAATATTTCAATCCGAAAAGGAGAAACTGTTGCATTAGTTGGGACAAATGGAAGTGGGAAAAGTACGCTTCTAAAAATGATGACAAAAATCATTTATCCGACAAAAGGATCAATTGAGGTAGATGGTAAAATTTCTTCATTGATTGAGCTAGGTGCAGGGTTTCATCCGGATTTTACTGGTAGAGAAAACATTTACTTTAATGCTTCTATATTTGGTATGTCTAGAAAGACAATTGATAAAAGAATTGCAGATATTATATCTTTCTCAGAATTAGAAGCATTTATTGATAACCCTGTAAGAACCTATTCGTCCGGTATGTATACAAGACTTGCTTTTTCGATAGCTATTAGTGTTGATGCAGAGATTCTATTAGTAGATGAAATTTTGTCCGTTGGGGATCAGCATTTTCAAGATAAGTGCTATGCTAAGATGAGAGAGTTACAAAAAAATGGAATGACAATTGTTATGGTCACACACTCTATGGGAGTTGTCCGAGATTTTTGTGATAGAGCTATTTGGATTTATAACGGTGAAGTAAAGATGGACGGTGAAACCAACTTGGTTGCAGATGCTTATTTAAAAGAATGTTCTTAGGAGGTAATACATGAAATTCGTTAAAGACTTATACACATACAGAGAACTTCTAAAAACGTCGGTCTTGAAGGAGATAAGAGGAAAATACAAAGGAGCTTGGTTAGGTGTAATTTGGTCGTTTCTTAATCCATTATTTATGTCCTTAATTTACGCTCTTGTGTTTGGAAAAGTTATTGATCAAAATATACCTAATTACCCTACAATGGTTGTAATAGGTGTTACAGCATGGATATTTTTTACTACTGGTGTATCTCAAGGAACATTTTCCATTGTTGCTAATGGTGGAATTATTAAGAAGGTTTATTTTCCAAGAGAAGTGTTACCGGTTGCTTATGCAATAAGCAATTTAATTGTTTTCTTTATTACTTCTTTGATTACGTTTGTATTTGTTGTCGTGACAGTTGGGCTTAGCCCATACATTCTTTATTTTCCGTTAATTACAGTTATCCAAGCATTACTAATTTTAGGTATAACATTCATTACATCAGCAATTAATGTTTACTTTAGAGATTTAGAGCATATAATTGGTGTTGCTCTTATGGCTTTGTTCTATCTAACACCTGTTGCATTTATGTTAGATGGTAAAGACTTTGGTAGGGTCATTGGATTTGTGATAAAGGCAAATCCTATGAAGCATATCATTACCGCGTATAGAGATGTTTTGTTGTTTCAAAGAGCACCAAATTTTGTTAATTTAGGGTATGTACTAACTATTAGTTTGTTTCTAATATTTGTTGGATTGCCAATATTTAGAAAATTACAAAAGGGTTTT
Organism: uncultured Erysipelotrichales bacterium; assembly: GCA_964632125.1. Classification (GTDB taxonomy): domain Bacteria; phylum Bacillota_I; class Bacilli_A; order Erysipelotrichales; family CAZWEF01; genus CAZWEF01. Next base: position 6,040 of record CAZWEF010000044.1, on the reverse strand, counting down.
GCTGAGGAATTCTAGTTTTTAGCAAAACTGCTTTTTTATAGGAGGACTAGATGAGTAAGTATACATTTGTTATTCCTTGCTTTAATGCTGAAGCAACAATCGAAAAATGTGTTTCAAGTGTAATGAAACAAAACATTGATTTGTTTGAGATTATTTTAATCGATGATGGCTCAAATGATGGAACATTAAATGTTATAAAGCAACTGGCAAAGAGGCATGCTTGTATTAGATTCTTTAGTCAAAGTAATAGAGGTGTTGCAGCAACACGAAACTTTGCACTTTCACAAATAAGAACAGACTATTTTATTTTCCTTGACAGTGATGATTATATTGATGATGATTTTTTAAAACAAGTTGAACATAATATTAGTGGGGTAGATATATTATGTTTTAATGTTCGTTATGTTGATTTAAATGGAATCGAAATAAAACGGACTAATCACGAACATTTAAGTGGGAGTGGCCTACTTGTACTAGGTTATTTTATAGATAATCAAAAGTTGTTTTGTGCAAATGGTATGTATGTTTTTAATACAAACTACTTTACAGTAAAGCATCATTTTAAATACGTAGAAAACAAGTTGCATGAGGATTATGGCTTAATTCCAATTGTTTTAGCAAACGCAGATGATGTCGTTTTAATTGATTCAACGATTTATAACTATGTTATGACTGAAGCAAGCATCACAAGGGGACAAACTGATCTTCAAAAGTATCAGAGTTCAAAAGATATTATCGAACATAGCATTCATTTGATAGATTATTTTAAATGGTTTTCACTAGACCTGTCTATTACTGAAAAATTGTTAAGTTATTTATCCAATACTGCTATTTTGTCACTACAAAATTTAAACTATAATTCAAAGCATAAACTTTCAAAGCTTTTACTTGATCACAATGTAGTTGATTACTTATTAGAAGATACCCTTTTAAGAAAAATTAAAAAGAAATATCTAAAGATGAAATTAAAATATATGGGAGGTATCTAGATATGAAATTATCGATTATCGTACCCATCTATAATGCGCAAGATTACTTAGCGACTTGTTTAGATAGCTTAATTGAGCAAGACATTTATGATTATGAAATAATTTGTGTTAATGATGGTTCAACGGATGCTAGTCAAACGATTATTCAAGAGTACATGGTCAGGTTTCCTGAATTGATCAAACATGTTGAGAAAAAAAATGGAGGCCTAGGAGATGCTCGTAATCGAGGTATTCAGGAGTCTAGCGGGGAGTACATTGGTTTTGTGGACGCAGATGATTTTGTGAATAAAGAGATGTACAGTAAGATGTTAGAGGCTGCTGAGAATGAGAATGCTGATCTTGTTGAGTGTAACTTTAATTGGATATACACTGATAGAGTTAAATCTGACACCCCAACATATAAATCTAATAGAGATTTACTCATCCCATATTTAAGGGTAATGGTGTGCAATAAAATATTTAAAAGAGAGATTATAGAGAAGATTGGGTTGAGGTTCCCTACTGCTGTAAAATACGAAGATATTCCATTTAGTTATGCCTATGTTGTGCATATAAAAAAGTATGTGTTAATAAGTGATTCACTTTATAATTATGTCCAACGCAAAGAGTCACTCTCTAATTACCAAGATGTTTCAGTAATAGATATTTTTGAAGCACTAAATCAAGTACTTAATTATTATAAGCAAAATGGTTATTTTGAATCTTATTGTGCTGAGATTGAGTACCTGTGGACAAGAATACTTCTAGGGAGTTCCTATTTACGTATGTCTCAAGTAACTGAAAAAAAATTGCGAGTGAGTATGCTCCGACACAGCTGGAATTTACTTAACTGCACATTTCCAAATTGGAGAAAAAATAAGTATTTGAAAAGAATTACTTTTAACAATATTTTTTTTAGAATACAAAATGAGTTCCTTTACTTTAAATGTTCATCTTTATTTTTTAAAATTAAAGGGAGGAAATTCAAGTGATAAGTTTAGGTGTTGTAACTGCAACGTATAATCGAAGTTATATCATTACTGAGCTATATGAAAGTCTTGTGAGCCAAAAATACACAAACATTCATATAAAGTGGTATGTTGTTGATGATGGTTCATCCGATAACACTGAGGAAATAATCAAGTCATTTATTGATTCCAAGGCGCTTGAGATTGTATACTTAAAGCAAGAGAATCAGGGGAAGATGAGTGCTATTAATAATATACTTAGATATGTTGATACAGATTTTTATATCGAAATTGACTCGGATGACAAGCTATTACCTAGTGCCTTTGAAAATATTGAAAAGCAAACCCTATTTTTACAAAATGAATTTATTGGATTGCTTTTTAATCGTGTTAATAGTGATGGATTAAGAATTGGACATGCTCCTGAATCTATGATGTGTGGGACCCTTGCCGAATTGTATTATAATGATGTTATATCTGGAGATAAGAACATTTTATTTAGGACATCGTTGAGAAAAGAGTATTTGTATGAGTTTGAACATGGAGAAAGGTTCTCCACTGAAGGTAGACTATATAATAAGATGTGTTCTGATGGGTTCAAATTTATTGCTTTATCAGAAGATTTGGTGATATGTGAATATCAGGATGATGGGTATTCAAAAAATATAAAAAAGATTTATAAGAATAACCCGTGGACACATTATTTTTATTATTTAGAGATCATCAATCAAAAGCCTAGAATTAGTCTCAAAAAGAAGTATCATTTAATTAAGCAGTATATTCTATTTACACATTTAACTAGGATGAATTCTTACCAATCTTTTTTAAAGATTCATTCGCTAGATTATCGTTTATTATACTTTTTATTATTTTTGCCAGGGAAAATCCTATCGTATTTTTATTAGGGTTTAGTTTAATTTAATTTTGTTAACATTGCTAAAAGGAGTGATAAGGTGAAAGAATCAAATGAGAAGAAGTTATTAACTATTGCTATACCTGTTTACAACACATCTAAGTATTTAGTTCGATGTCTGTCAAGTTTGGTATTTATAAATGATGTTGAATTATTAGATATTATTCTTGTAAATGATGGTAGTAAAGATGAAAGTTTAGAAATTCTAAATGAATATATGAATAAATATAAGAGCTTTATTAGAATAATTAATAAGGAGAACGGTGGACACGGTTCTACCATAAATGCTGCTCTAAAAAAGGCTAAAGGTAAGTATTTTAGAGTTCTTGATTCTGATGATTGGTTTGATATCGATGAATTTCAGGCTTACTTAAATGAGTTAAAGAATTTGGATGTAGACTTAGTAATTACGAATTATACTAGAGAGCTTGTTTATGATGGGAAAAGTATTGAAATTAATTACAATGATAAAATTTTATTTGATAATATATATCAGTTTGATAGAATGAATTTAGAGGATCTAGAAGGACAGTACTTTGTACTAGCTACAACGACAATCAAAACAAACATATTACGTGAATCTAATTTTACTTTATCAGAAAAATGCTTTTATGTTGATATGGAGTGGGTTGTATTTTTAATTGAAAGGATTCAAACATTTATCCTACTTGATTACAATATTTACAGGTACTATATTGGTCGGGAAGATCAAAGTGTAAATTTTGCTAGTTTCGTGAGAAATAGAAAAGATCATGAATTTGTGTTGCTACGACTAATGGCTTTTTACACAAATTGCAAGTTAAAAAATAAATTGTCACAAAACAAATTGATATATATACATAATATAATTAAACTTATGACATATACACACTATCAAATATACTGCCAATTCACAGAAAATATTAGTAGTGCTAGAGAAGAAATAATACTTTTTGATTGCGAACTTAAAAAATTTGATGAAAAAATTTACACTTACCTTGATGCTGTAGATTTTATCAGGATAAACAGGAGAAACTCATTTAGATATGTTTCAGGTTATGCTTATGAGCGTGTCAATAAAGCGTTATTTAAAGAGAAACTAATTAGGAAGATTATTTTTTGGAGGTAAGAGATGAAAAAAATATTTGTTATTAGTTGGTTTTTCCCACCCATAAACTCTTCGGAAGGTGTTTTAGCATTTAAAGCACTGTCACATTCTACTCACCAATTTATAGTTTATACTCAATCAAAAAACAATAATTGGTCTTATGGTGCAAATGAAAAGCAGCTAGTTAGTGATAATATAGAGGTTATTGAGGGAAATCCAAATACTTTTGATGAATGGATTGCCGAAGGACTTAATTACTTTAGAGCAAATAGTCATCAGTTTTCCGCTATGATGTCAAGATCCATGCCAGTTGCTTCACATTTACTAGCACTGAAAATAAAGGAGGAGTATCCAAATTTAAAATGGGTCTCTTCTTTTGGAGATCCGATAGATAATAGCCCGTATTTAGAATTACTGATACAAAATGAGTCTCCATTCAGGCTATCAAATAGACCATTATATATGGAATCGTTAAAAGAAGTACTGTCAATTAAACGAAATTTGAATAATTTCTTTTGGGAAAAGTCTAATAAAAAGAGAATTAGAAAAATCAAAAATGAGCATTTTGTAGGTGTAGAGGAAAAAGTATTTAATCAATCAGATTTAGTCATTGTAAATAATATTTATCAAAAGAAATTTATGTTAGCAAGCAAACGTACTGATGAAAGTAAAGTTAGAGTTTTTCCTCATTGTTTTGATTTAAATTATTATGAAGAAGTACAAAGTAGACAGTTTAGTGAAGATAAGATAGTTATTACACACTTAGGTCACTTAGATAACTATAGATCCCCGAATATTTTATTTGAAGCAATTTCTAGACTGATTGAAAGACATCAAGATTGTGCAAAAAAGTTAGAATTTCATTTTTATGGAAACATGTCAGACAAAGATAAAGTATTTATTGTAGATAATAATTTGGGTAACTATATTTACTATCATAAACCTGTTTCTTATTTTAAGAGTTTAGAAATTATGAAATCTAGCGATGTTCTACTTTTAATTGATGCGAATATTGGAAAAGTAACCAAGGAAAATATTTACTTTGCTGGTAAGCTTGCAGATTACATAGGAGCAAATAAACCAATTGTGGCTATTACAAATATGGATGGACCTAGTTCGGATATAGTTAACGAGATAGGTGGTACAGTATGCTCGTTTTCAGTGGCGGATATTTATCAAGCAATTTATTTGTTGACTAAAGGAACTATAAGTGGTTTGAATTCAAATGTAGTAAATTATGATATTAAAAATAATGTGCAATATTTGGATTGTATATTTAAGGAGTTAATTGAAATCTAACATTTTTGGAGGAAAATATCAATGAAAGTAATGTGTGTTTTCGGAACGAGACCTGAAGCAATAAAAATGGCACCACTAATTCATCAACTTAAACAGAATAAAGATATTGAGACAATAGTATGTATAACATCTCAACATCGAGAAATGCTAGTTAGTGTAATGAATAAGTTTAGTTTAGAAGCAAATTATGATTTAAATGTGATGAGTTCAGATCAAACGATTAATTCTATTACTTCAACAATATTGAATAATCTGAATCCAGTCCTTTTAAAAGAAGAACCAGATCTTGTGTTAGTGCATGGTGATACCTCAACAACCTTTGCTTCAGCTTTGGCTGCATTTTATTTAAAGATTCCAGTTGGTCATGTGGAGGCAGGACTTAGATCGTTTAATAAATACTCGCCTTTTCCTGAAGAAATGAATAGAATTTTAACTTCAAATTTAGCTACATTACATTTTTGTCCAACTGAACTAAATAAAGAGAACCTTTCAAATGAAGGTATTACAAATAATGTTTATGTCACAGGCAACACTGTAATTGATGCACTCAATAGTATGGTTAAGAAGGATTTTGTTTTTCAGAATAAGAATCTTTCAGGACTAGTGAATAGTGAGAAAATTATTCTTGTAACTGCTCATAGGAGAGAGAATCAAGGAGCGCCATTAGAAAGTATATGTGAAGCCATAAAACAGATTCATAATGCTAATGAGGATGTAGAAATAGTTTTCCCAGTCCATCTTAACCCTAGAATTCGAGAAATAGTTTTTAATAATTTAAGAGAATGTGAGCGAATCCATCTAATAG
>CAZWEF010000043.1:0-14566 GCA_964632125.1 uncultured Erysipelotrichales bacterium | reverse complement strand
ATTGTATTTTCAATGATTATGGGTAAAATTGTTGGATACAGTTTACCTATGTCAGTAGCGATTGGTTTAACGTCTTTATATGGGTTCCCAGGCACATTAATTTTAAGTCAAGAAGCAGCAAAAAGTGTTGGTGAAAATGAAGAAGAAGTTAAGGCTATTGAAGGTGAAATTCAACCTAAAATGATTATTGCAGGATTTGCAACAGTAACCATTACATCTGTCTTTATTACAGGTTTACTTGTTGCTATGATGACATTATAAAACGGCTTAGCCGTTTTTTTAGGAGGTCCTATGTTAAAAAAACAACCATTTGAATTGTTTCAAGAACCAGTTTTTCATTTAATTGCTAAAGATTGGTTTTTAATTACTGCTGGTGATGAATCAATGAATACCATGACTGCAAACTGGGGTGGTCTTGGGTATCTTTGGAACCAACCAGTTGCCTTTATTTTCATCAGACCACAGCGTTATACCAAACAATTTGTTGATCACGTTGATCGTCTTACTTTGTCTTTTTTTGATCAAACATATAAGCCACAACTAGGTTATTTAGGTCGTGTATCAGGTAAAGATGAAGATAAAATTAAACAAAGTGGATTAACACCAATAAAGATAGATGATGTGTGGACATTTGAAGAAGCAAGGCTTGTTTTAACTGCAAAAAAAGTCTATGTTGATGAATTAAAAGAAGATAATATGGACAAGACTGTGCTTGAAGGCATGTATCCTAAAAGAGATCTCCATACCTTGTATATTGTATCTCTTGAATCAATTTATGTAAAAGAAAATTAAAATCGATGCTTGACAAGTTAAGTTAATAGGCATAGAATGAAAGAGTAAAAAGATTCCGGTAGGTAAGGCTACCATATAGATTTGGGTTGCTGCCGCAAAATAGTGGAGACACTATGAGATGGTTAACAGACAATGTCGAGAACAAGGCATCGTTTAATGCAATGACATGCTATATGGAGTTAAAGCTCATACGGACATGCTCATTTTTGATGTGTCTTTTGAGTCCTTACCACTGGGTAGGGATTTTTTTATGGATCAATGAAAGGAGGGGTTTTATGGCACCTGATAGGCCAGAAATACATAGGGAAGTCATGAAATTCCTAATGATACACGTTCGTTAATGATTTGATGATTTCCCGACATAAGGAGGGAAAGACATGAAAAAAAGAAACAGTGTTTTGGATGTTCGTGCGATTCAAGATCGTCAACTTCAAGCCATAAAAGAATCAACAAACCAAGTATTAATGCATTTTCATAGTTCTATGGAAGGTTTAAAACCAGAACAAGTCCTAATCAATAAAGAAAAATATGGACAAAATAGATTGACCACACAAAATCAAGACTCACGATTAAAACGATTGATGCATGCATTTATAAATCCATTTACAATCATTTTAATGGTGTTGGCATTGGTTTCGCTAATGAGTGATGTTATTTTACCAATCATGCAAGGTGACCAAGAAGCAGTTAATGCTGTAACAGTCATCATCATTGTGACAATGATTGGTGTTAGTGGATTGCTTAGATATCGAGAAGAATCTAAATCTAAGAAAGCAACTGAGGCTTTATTAGAATTGGTCACAACAACGACTAATGTTCATCGAGCACATGCACCAAATAAAGAATTGCCACTTGATGAAGTTGTTGTCGGAGACATCATTCAGCTTGCTGCAGGTGATATGATGCCAGCAGATTTAAGAATCATTCAAGCAAAAGACTTGTTTATTGGACAAGCATCTTTAACAGGAGAAAGTATCCCTGTGGAAAAAGAAGACAAAGCGTATCCCAATTACGATGGATCAGTCTTGGAAGCAAAAAATCTTGTCTTTATGGGATGCAATGTCATCAGTGGTTCAGCACTAGGCATTGTGATTGCGACCGGTGATGATACTTACTTAGGGGCAATGGCTTCGTCAATCAGTCAAACAAAAACAGAGAGTAGTTTTGATTTAGGTGTTCGCTTGGTATCGATGGTATTGATTCGATTCATGCTTGTAATGGTACCAATTGTATTTGTATTAAATGGGTTGACAAAAGGTGATTTTGGTCAATCATTCTTATTTGCGATTTCAATTGCTGTTGGTCTAACACCTGAAATGCTACCAATGATTGTGACTTCTTCTCTTGCAAAAGGTGCTGTGTCTATGTCTAAGCAAAAAACGATCATTAAAAACTTGAATGCGATACAAGATTTTGGTGCAATGGACATCTTATGTACAGATAAAACAGGGACGTTAACACAAGATAAAGTTGTTCTTGAATATCATTTAAATGTCATGGGGCAAACAGATGATCGTGTACTAAGACATGCGTTTTTAAATAGTTATTATCAAACCGGTCTTAAAAATCTTCTTGATGAAGCCATTATTTCTTGTTCATATCAACAAATTGAAGATATTCAACAACTAGGTTATCAAAAAGTTGATGAAATACCATTCGACTTTAATCGTCGACGCATGAGTGTTGTAGTTGAAGACAAAGACCAAAAACGACAAATGATTACCAAAGGTGCTATTGAAGAAATTGTTTCTATATGTGACTATGTTGATTACGGTGGTCAAGTCCTTAGACTAACAGATGAGCGTAAATTATCTTTGTTTGCTGATGTTGAAACATACAACCAAAAAGGTATGCGCGTCTTAGGTGTTGCGCAAAAGACAAATCCAAGACAGGTTGATACATTTAGTGTTGAGGATGAATCGGAAATGGTTTTAATTGGTTATTTAGCGTTTCTAGATCCACCTAAAGAAACAACTGCAAAAGCCATTGAAACGTTGAAAAACTATGGCGTATCAACAAAGATTTTAACTGGAGACAATGATAAAATAACCACTTATATTTGTGAACAAGTAGGGATGGAAGTAACCGGAGTTATTCTAGGAGAAAGCATTGACTTGATGACCAAAGAAGTGCTTGCAAAAGCAGTTGAACAAGCCAATGTGTTTGCCAAATTGTCACCACTCCAGAAACAATACATCATCAATATTTTAAAAGAAAATGGGCATGTTGTTGGATATATGGGAGATGGCATCAATGATGCACCTGCAATGAAAGCAGCTGATATTGGGATCTCTGTTGATACTGCGGTTGACATTGCAAAAGAATCGGCAGATGTTATTTTGCTTGAAAAAGATTTGATGGTATTGGAAAGTGGGTTGATAGAAGGGCGCAAAACCTATGCAAATATCATTAAATACATTAAAATGACAGCGAGTTCTAATTTTGGCAACATGTTTTCAGTGCTTATTGCCAGTGCGTTTTTACCATTTCTACCGATGCTAAGTATTCAGTTAATCGTTTTAAATCTTATTTATGATATGTCATGTAGTGCTATTCCTTGGGATCATGTTGATGAAGACTTCATCAAACAACCAAGAACATGGGACGCTACTTCAATTGGTCGCTTTATGCGTTATATGGGGCCAACAAGCTCAGTCTTTGATGTGATAACATTTATTATCATGTATATGTTAATTTGCCCAATGGTTGTTTCAAATGGATTAATGTTTCATCAAATTCCGGTGCATGATGTAACTACAAAAGCAATGTATATTGCGCTGTTTCAATCAGGATGGTTTGTTGCTTCTATGTGGACACAAACGATGGTGATTCACATGATTAGAACACCTAAACTACCATTCATTCAAAGTCGTGCTTCATGGCAACTTTCTTTGTTTACACTATCTGCGACTTTACTTGTAACATGGTTACCTTTTTCACCTGTTGCATCCGCTTTAGGATTGGCACCATTACCACTTGTTTATTTCATTTGGTTGTTTGGTATTGTGATTGGGTATATGTTGCTTGTTAATGTTGTTAAAGTGATTTACATTAAACGATTCAAATCATTTTTGTAAGCGATATCTTGACTTTTAAAGTGAGCATGGTACAATGAAGTTACAAGTTAAAGTCAGAGAACAGGGACACATTTAAAATACTTTTTAAGTGTGTCCTTTTTGTTAGGAGGAAAATGATGTACGACTATGTGATTATTGGAGCAGGGATTGTTGGTGCGTTTATTGCAAAAGAATTAAGTCAGTATGATGTAAGTGTTCTAGTATTGGATAAAGAAAACGATATTGCCAATCAAACATCGATGGCTAACAGTGCCATTATTCATGCAGGATATGACCCCGAACCTGGGACACTAAAAGCGAGATTGAATGTTGAAGGTAATAAGATGTATCATGAGCTTGTTAAGACATATGGGATTCCTTATTATCCAATTGGATCTCTTACTGTTGCAACAAACGAAGATGAATACAAGCACTTGTTAATGTTAAAGGAAAGAGCTGCACTTAACCAAGTTGAGGTAACATTACTTAATGAAAAGGAAACAAAAGAAAAGGAACCAGCTTTAAGTGATGATGTTGTTGGATCGTTGTTTGCACCAACTGCAGCCATTATTTATCCTTGGACAATGGCTTATGCATTGTTTGATCATGCGATATCAAATGGTGTAGAACTAAAGTTAAATCAAACGGTTTTGTCGATTAAAAAAACAAGTGATGGTTATGATATAGAAACACAAAACAATCAGTATCATACAAAATCAATCATAAACTGTGCTGGTGTTTTTGCAACAAACATCCAAGCTATGATTGAAACACCATCAGTTCATGTGCAACCAAGAAAAGGTGAGTACTATGTGTTACAACGTGCGGCTAAGTCTTATGTAAACCACATTATATTTCCAGTACCTTCAAGTAAAGGGAAAGGGGTGCTTGCAATACCTGTGAGTGAAAGAGAGCTACTGGTTGGTCCATCATCAGCCTTTGTTGAGGACAAGCAAGATCATGCAACAACGCCTCAAGGACTTGAGTACGTTAAACAAGAAATCAATAAAACACTAAAGGATGTGCCGTTTAATCGCATCATGCGTTCATTTGCAGGTCTTAGAGCAACACCATCAAATCATGATTTCGTCATTGAAGCATCTAAACAATTTCCGGGACTGATTCATTGTATTGGTATTGAGTCACCTGGATTCGCCTCTGCTCCTGCCATTGCTAAATACGTTGGAGAGATTGCTTTGTTTAATCAACATAAAAAAAAGGAAGTCTATTTAGACTACAAACCAACCACAAGAATATACCCAATGTCTATGAGTGAAAGACTAAAAGCAGTTCAAATAAATGAGGATTATGGTAAAATCATTTGTCGCTGTGAAACCATTTCAAAAAAAGAAATAGAAGAAGCACTTGTAGGTAATATACCTGCTACATCGGTTAAAGGTATTAAAAAAAGAGTGAGACCAGGTTCAGGTGTGTGTCAAGGTGGCTTTTGTGAACCAGATATTGTTCAACTCATAGCTACCATGCATAACATAAGGCCTCAATGCGTTCCCTACGATGATCAAGATGCACCAATTCTTGTCGCAACTGCAAAAGGAGAAAATCATGAAAACATATGATTTAATTGTTATTGGTGGTGGTCCTGCAGGAATGGCAGGTGCTATCGAAGCAACAAAAAGAGGGATTCATGTTTTAATCATTGAACGTGAATTTGAACTAGGTGGTATTTTACAACAATGTATTCATAGTGGATTTGGGGTTCATGAATACAAAGAAGCACTCACGGGGCCAACATTTGCTCAACGATTAATCGATGAAGTTGAACAATTGTCAATTGATGTATGGTGCAACACAACGGTGACAAAACTAAATGAAAACTTAAGTGTTGAAGTTATAGGTCCAAACCATACAGGACTTGTTCAAGCAAAGTCAATTTTAATGGCAATGGGCTCAAGAGAGCGGACAAGAGGCGCATTGTCAATTCCAGGTACAAGACCAGCTGGTGTTATGAGTGCAGGGAGTGCTCAAAAGTACATCAACAAAGAAGGCTATTTAGTAGGTAAACGTGTGTTTATTTTAGGGAGTGGTGACATTGGACTGATCATGGCAAGAAGGATGACACTTGAAGGTGCACATGTGGTTGGTGTGGCTGAAATCATGCCGTATTCTAATGGTTTAACAAGAAACGTTGTTCAATGTTTAAATGATTTTGATATTCCATTGCATTTATCGCATACAGTAACAAAAATCATGGGTAAAAAAAGACTTGAAGCAATTGAATTAACACGCGTTGATCATCAATTAAAACCAATAGATGACACAAGTCAAATCATTGAAGTTGATGCTCTATTGCTTTCAGTGGGTCTTATTCCAGATAATACTTTAGGTGAATATGCAAATATGACACTTAGTGCTAAAACCAGAGGACCTGTCGTAACAAGTGATTTAGAAACATCTTTACCAGGGGTTTTTGCTTGTGGTAATGTGCTTCATATTCATGATGTGGTTGACTATGTTGTCCAAGAAGCAAGATTGGCGATTAATGGTGTTGAATCATTTTTAAAGCAAGCAAAACAAGCAACAAAGCGTATTCTAGTAGAAGCAGGGACTGAGATTGGTTATGTTGTACCACAACAATATATTCCCAAAACTGGTGTTCAACGCTTTTACTTTCGAGTTAAATCAAGTCATCAACGGGTAAAAATTCATGTAGTTCAAGATCAAGCAATTAGTCATACAACCATTAAAAATAATTGTATACCAGCAGAAATGATCTATATTGATGTGCCTTGTGACAAACTAAAGCAATCAACCATTACCCTTGAATTGGAGGTGTTAGGATGAAAGAAGTTATTTGTGTTGTATGTCCTAAAGGATGTCACATACAAGTTGAAACCATCAACAATGAATTGGTGATGACACAAAATGGGTGTGCAAGAGGTCCGATTTATGTCAAACAAGAACTCATAGCACCCAAACGTTCTTTATCAACGACGGTTCAATTAATAGGGGGCATTGAAAGAAGATTGCCTATTGTATCAAGTGATGATTTACCAAAAGAGATCATCTTTGATGTTCAAAAGATACTTGCAGAAATAAAGGTTGAAGCACCAATTAAAGTCGGACAAATCATTGTAGAAAATGTATTAGGGACGGGTGTTCATATGATTGCTGCAAAATCCATTAAAAAAAGGTCAAGCTAAAGCTTGGCCTAATTTTCTAATCGAGGTTGTAAGTCATCCATTTCATAAACATAATCATGAATCACTTGACCCGTTTTTGAATGTCCAGCAAAGTCGTAAGGATCCTCAACTGTAATGCCTTTTGTTTTTAGAAAATCGATGATATCAGGTAAGAAGAAATACGCATGATAACCATTACGTATGTAATCAATGATCATATCATTGAAGTAAACAACACCGTTGGCGACCACTTTAACATAGAACGGTTCAATACCAACATGTACCATAAATGGTCCAGGATGACCTGTAAGACTTGTTCGAGGATTCAAAATGTGTTTTTTAAACACAATGCGCACTTGTGTGACTTGATTGTAGGGGATACAAGTATAGAGTGATAAATCATCACCTTTAACCAAAATAACCCAAGAGCGGAGCATTCTTTTTTTAAATGTTGGATGGTAAACATGGAACCCATCTCTAGCTATTTGCCAATGCGTATATCGACGTGTGTATTTAGACACTGCAAATGCGTATACAAATGGAAATAGAACAATGGTTATGATAACAAGTAAGATAAAATTAAGTGCATAGGTTTCAGAAAGGGCTGCAGATAAAATCGTTGTAAAAGCAAAATAACCAATACCAACCAACAGCATATGCCATATCATTTGTTTTCTAGTAAAACGAAGACCAACATCAAAAGGTAAACTAAAGAAACCATCCCCTTTAACAAGCTCTTCTAAACTAACACCATAAAGCTTTGATAAAGCAAGTAAAGCATCGAGATCGGGATAACATATGCCCCGTTCCCATTTAGACACAGCTTGTCTTGTGACATGAAGCTTGCTTGCTAATGACTCTTGTGTTTCATGATGTGCTTCACGATAACGAACTAATTGACTGGCAATTCTCATGATCGAACCCTCCTTAACATTTGGTATATTAGGTGTAGACAAGTTGGATACATATTGTCCCTTCCTATACCAATATTGTAGCAAAAAAGGGTATTAATTCAAGAAACTAAAAGTTGCGACGACCTTTCATGAGCTCTTCTGCTCGTTTGTCTTCTTTGGCATAGACAAAATCATATAGTAATTTCCCGTTTTTAACATTTTCAACAAAGTTCAGTGGATCTTCAACACGAACACCTTTTAAGCTTAACCACTCAACAATCTCAGGTATATGTAAAAAGGCATAGCCTTTCATTCGTTTATAGTCCATGACCATATCTGCAATATAGGCTCTTTTTTTAGTTACCACAAGTAAATAATAAGGCTCAGAATTATGTTTGACAAAGACTGGAAACTGAGTTGGAACAAACTTGTATGCATAGTCTCTTTTTGGGTTCATAATAAATTTTCTAAACTTGATGAGCACATGATCAACGTCATACCAAGGGATGAATGTATACAAAGACATATTGGTTCCTTTAAATAGAACTAGAAATAGTGTTTTAATTTGATTAACATATGTTGCATCATACACACGAAAGCCATCTGCTGTCATTTGCCAATGTGTAAATCTTTGATTGAATGGAAAAACCAAAAGTAAGTAAAATGAAATAAAAATCATCATCGACAATAAAATTGCGTTAATATAAGTCATACCTAAAACTTCATAAAATATCGTGGCAAATGTAAATGAAAAAAATAAATAAAACAGACAATTAATACCAAAATGTTTGAGCAATCTATTTCTTGTATAAGCAATACCAACATCAAAAGGTAAATGAAAAATACCATCACCTTTAACCAACTGCTCTAATGTGATGTCATACAATTCACAAATCTTAACTAAGACTTGTAAATCAGGAAAACTAGCCCCTAATTCCCAATTAGACACAGCTTGTCTAGTCACCCCTAGTTTTGTTGCCATTGTTTCTTGCGAGTCTCCGTGCTGGACTCTAATTTGTTTGATTTGATTTGAAAGACGCATTGTTCTCCCTCCTTATGCTTATATCGTATCATGGCGATTAAAAATCACAAGCAATTAAAAGTTGCGCAGTAAATAATGACGCTATATCAAGTGATTCCCAGATTGAATCAAAGAGATTAACTGTTGGGGATCATCGACATGTACCCCATTTGATATTAACCACTCAACCATTTCAGGCATATGGAGATACGCAATATTTTGTTTGTTTTTATGCCCAATTGGAACATGATAGGTATGTTGCATTGTTTTAATGGTTATATCAGTGTCAATTAAAACAGATTCGATCTCATGCCAAGCAATAAATTGATAAACGGGTAGGTTGCTTCCCTTAGTTAAGATAATAAAAAAAGAAATGAACTGATTGAGATACGTTTTATGATTTAATAAAAAGCCATCTTTATTCATACACCAATACTTAGGTATGACAAAAGGAAACAAGAACAAACCAATTAAAAGAAAAGCACTAAAGTAATACCAGTAAGCAAAAATGAATGTTGGCGTTACCAAACAAACAATACTCACAAACAATGTAAACAAGCTTATGTGTTTGATCAATTGTTTTCTTGTATAGAGCTTACCAATTTCAAAAGGTAAGAGAAAAAAGCCTGTCCCATGAACCAATACATCAAGGGTTATGCCATAGAGTTCACTTAAAGTAACCAATGTTTTAAGATCTGGAAAACATAAATCATTTTCCCATTTAGAAACAGATTGACGTGTCACACCAAGCTTAGAAGCAAGACTTACTTGGGTTTCACCTAAACGTTCACGGTGGTATTTGAGTTGTGAGCCGAGTTGCATGATATACCTCCTTTACTGATCATTAAGTCGTTGTAATAAATGACGGACTAAATAGTCCATTGCAAGTAGAAGTGTAATAAATGAAATGGTCTCTACTTGTGTATTTTTCGCTTTTATTTTATGGATATGGTAAAACAAAGTATAATCAGACATCTGTGCCAACCAATTATTTTGAAGCAAAGTAATGGAAGCAATCTTAACATGTCTCATTTTAAGCTTTGTAATAACACTTTGTATACTTTCGCGATTACCACTTAAGGACACAACAATCACTAAATCATCTGATTGAATTAAAGGTTCTGATATCTCAAACTCTGTTAATGCTGGAAATGAGATCACCATTTTATTACATTGTGTTAAAACACGCACAAATTCATTTAGCACGTTACTTTGTCCATGACCTGTTGCAAAACAATAGATTCTTTTTGCAACAAGAAGTTGATCAACAAGAGGGTTATAGTCATGTTGTTCTAAGTAACTAATGGTACTGTTAATATCATTATTTAGTAGTTCAATATAATTACGGGTATCTTTATCTTCTTTGTTTTGTTGTTTAAGAAAGAACTTAAACTCAGAGTAACCACTAAAAGACATTTTTTTAGTTAAACGAAGTAGTGAAGATTTTGAGGTTAAACAACGTTTAGCAAAAGCTTCAATACTTTCACTTAATATATATTGTTGATTATCAATCATGTATCTTGCAATTTCTTTTTCATTGTCATTAAACGCATGATAATGTTCACTAATGAGCGCTTCTAAATACATTTGGCTTCCCCCTTTAGGTTATATTTATCATACCTTTTTATGACATCAATTGCAAGATTAGAAAGGGGTTTCTCTATAAAAATAACCCACATATAGTGGGTTAAAACTAATTTAATTCCGGCCAATAGCCTTTATTTGCTTCGATTAAATCATCCAATATTTTTTTAGCAATTGTTGCATTAGGCACTGTTTTAGAAAGCATAATGGCTTGCCATAACTTTTGATAAGAGTGTTCAACCCAAGCTTCAACAACCAATTTCTCAACAGCAACTTGTTGTTCCATTAATCCTTTTTGGAAAGTAGGGATCGTTCCAACAACGAGTGGTTCAGGCCCAAGCGATCCCACTAAGCAAGGAATTTCAACCATTGCAGTTGGATGGAAATTCTCAATAGCACCATTGTTTTCAACAATCAACAACATTCTTTCTTTTGAATTCTTAGCGATTGCGCAAGCAAGATCGACGATATAAGAAGCATGTTCATCGATATGAAGCTTAGTGCCCTTAGAATGACCATTTTGAGCAATTTTTAAACACTCACTAAACACCATTTTTTCACGATGTGCCATAACTTCATTCGCACGTGTAAATTCAGGATTAGCATGTGCCACTTCATCACTTGAAAACAAGTAATATTTTAAATACGTATTAGGAAGTGTTGAAGGATCTGTTGCATAAACATCTCTTGCCTTTTCAAATGTATGTTTCCAACTTGCTTCAACTTCACCATTGTTCAATTCACTTTCAGGTACATAACCATGTTTTGCAACATGCGCTTTAATTTGAGGCATTAAATCATTTCCTTGTTTATCACGAATGTCTTTCCACCAACCAAAGTGATTTAATCCATAATATTTAACTTCCATTTCTTTACGAGAAGAAAGACCAACAATTTTAGCCATGATTTCCTCAATACCAATAGGCATATCACAGATATTGAGGATTTTAGATGTTGGTTTTAACACCCTCATGGCTTCGGCAACTATGGCAGCAGGATTGGAGTAGTTCAACATCCAAGCATCAGGAGAGTAACGCTCCATATGTTCAACTAATTCAAGTACACCACCAATCGAACGCATACCATAGGCAATACCACCAGGACCACATGTTTCTTGCCCCACAACACCATATTTCAAAGGAATTTTTTCATCCTTCTCACGCATTTCATATTTACCAACACGAATATGAGCCATGACAAAATCAATGTCTGTAAATGCCTCTTTTGGATCAGTTGTGGCAACAAATGCGATCTCTGGATTTTGTTCTTTAACAATGATTTCACAAGCATCAGCTACTTGTTTTTGACGATGCGCATCATTGTCATAAAATTTAATAGAGCGCAAAGGGAAACGATCTTGGTTAGCTAAAAGCATTAACACAATACCAGGTGTGAAGGTACTACCTCCCCCTGCAATCACAATTGAATATTTTTTCATTTTGAATCCTCTCTTTCATTAACGATATTTTCAAAAGCTTCTCTAACTTGTGGAACTGAAAGTCCCACGATGACTTGGAAACTATTACCATTTGTAACCAAACCGTGCGCACCAACTGCTTTAAAAGCATTGACGTCTGCAACCAAGTCACCATTTTTAACGCCGACTCTTAAACGAGTGGCACAGTTTGCAATTGTATCGATATTTTCTTTTCCTCCAAGGAGTTCAAGGAAATCACCTGCCATGATACTATAAGCAGTTTCTTGCGTATTTGCTTTTTGTGCTTTATAGTCTTTTTTTGTAAATAGTTTTACTTCAACATCACTGTCTTCACGACCAGGTGTTTTAAAGTTGAATTTAAGAATTAAGAATCTAAATACAACAACATAAATCGCTGTAAAAATCAACCCAATGATGATTTGAGTGATATATGTAGATGAATGATTACTCCATAGCGGAATCCAGTTTTTACCAATTAAGTCAATTAAACCACCACCCATATCACCGACAACACCAAATAAATACATGGTTGACGCAAGAAGGGCTGCTAAAACAGCGTGAACTGCAAATAACATTGGTGCAATAAATAAGAATGTAAACTCAAGTGGTTCGGTAATACCTGCAAGTACTGCAGTTATGGTTGCAGGGATGAGTAGAGCCATCGTTGCTTTTTTCTTTTCTGGTTTAGCACAAAGATAAATTGCCACTGCAATACCAGGTGCTCCAAATATTTTTGACATACCGTGAAGGGCAAAACCACCTTGCGGGAATAAATCAATTAAAGGTTTAGTAGAAGCAGCAAACGTTGATAAATTTTCAATCCAAAAACGAGAAATACCACCTTCAACAACTGCAGGACCAAAAATAAACGGTGTGTAAATAAAGTGATGAAGCCCAGTTGGAATTAAGATACGCTCAAGGAAAGTATAAATACCAACCCCAAAGACACCTGATGCAGCAAGGAATCCTTGAAGCGAATAAATCACTTGTTGAACTTGTGGCCAAACAATTACAGTAAGTAATGCAAATGGTAACATCACAAAGAAGCCAATAATCACTACAAATGATGATCCTTGAAATACCCCTAACCAATCAGGTAATTTCTTATTGAAATAACGATCATGTATCCATACAACAATGGCCGAGACGATGATGGCACCAATGATACTCGTGTCGAGTGTTTTGATACCAGCTATCATTTTTAACCCTGAGGCACCACCAACTTCAGCACTGAAATCAACCCCAAAGTTACCCCCGTAAAATTGTAAGATAGCGCCAACAAAGTAGTTGAATGTTAAGTAAA
The DNA here is from genome assembly GCA_964632125.1 of uncultured Erysipelotrichales bacterium. Lineage (GTDB taxonomy): Bacteria > Bacillota_I > Bacilli_A > Erysipelotrichales > CAZWEF01 > CAZWEF01. The sequence continues at coordinate 1,339 of CAZWEF010000043.1, read as the reverse complement.
CAACAAATGCCTCTAAAGCTGCACGTGCATTGGTAACTTGTGCAAGCCCAATCGCAAGCCCGATTACAAACAATAGCTCCATTTGATTAAAAACTGTCCAAGCTCCTGTTTCGACAATCTTCCAAAAGTTGAACCAATGGGTTCCTTCTGCTGCAATGTTTCCAAGAATCATTTCATTAGACATCACAATGGAAATTGCTAGGATAATCCCTGAAAACGAAAACAAAAGTACTGGCGTAAACATCGCGCCACCAAAACGTTGAATCTTTTCTTTCATCTAAATTCCCCTTTCTTAAGCTGTTTCCATCATAACAAAACAATCACAATCAGTAAACGCTTTCAAGTTATTTAGGGAACAGTTACAAGAGTGGGAATTTTTCTTAAAACCTGAAACTTTTCCCAAATCAATCTACTTAAGGTGTTTCATGTGCTATACTTATGAAAAGGGGAGATACAATGGATAAAATATTGCCAGCAATTAGGTCTCACAAAGACTTTGAACAGTTTCTTAAAACAAACAAAGAACTGTGTATTCTACTTGATTTTCATATTGGACAATTAAATGACTTGATGATGCAATTAAAGAAACATCATCGAAAAGCATGGGTACATATTGACCTCATTCAAGGCATTAGCAGTGATAAATTTGGTGCAGAATACTTATGTCAAGCACTTAAAGTAGATGGCCTTATATCAACCAAACCAAGTGTTTTACTTGTGGCTAAGAAACTTGGTAAAGTTGCAATACAAAGAATCTTTCTTATCGATCGATTATCACTTGAAAAGAGTATGGACATGGTAGAAAAAACAAACCCTGATTATGTTGAAGTGTTACCAGGTATTGCAGCTGATGTAATGCTTGATATGAATTGTCCGGTGCAAATGATGGCCGGTGGATTATTTAGATCTAAGGAAGAAATGGAGCGCATCTTGGCATTGGGGTTTGTTGCAGTGACAACCTCTAATCGATTGTTGTGGGAAGATAAATAAAGAGGATAGAGTAATTCAATTAGTAGAATGGTGGGTTATCTCATCAAAGAACTTATACAAAGTATGAATCATGACCATGGTTAGTGCTCAATCTTAAGATCTATCTTTGTTAATAACTTAATTACTGGGGCAAAGAGTATGATAAAAAGAAAATTAAATTAGTTTATGTATATGTTAAAATACAACAAATTAAAATACCTGTTTAATTATACAAAATTATAACTAAACAAGCTAATTTTCTAATAATTATGCTCTTTTTTTGTATTTCACAACATCCTCAAATGAAAGGGCTTGTTTTTTTTTTTTTTTATGTTAAGGTAGTAGTAGGTCGACCTATATCGTATTCAAA
>CAZWEF010000042.1:0-15175 GCA_964632125.1 uncultured Erysipelotrichales bacterium | reverse complement strand
GTTGAGTTTATCAAAATCCAATCAATTTTACAACACTTTTCCACTTAATTATTTACTGCCATTTATTTATATATTTAGGAGTAAAGTGTTTAAATAGCACATTTTTTGTCTACACAAATTTCCATAAATAATGCTATCATCAAATATAATGCGAAATTAATAAAGCAACCTCTTTATAACAATCAAAATGAGTTTAATATGTTAATAATAATTCATTACATAAAAAAGGAACCCCTCATTAAAAGTCCTAAGCCAAACCTCACATTAAGAAACATAGTTTCTACCATACTTTCACTTCCAATATAAAAAAGCCCAATTGTAGCAAAACTCATCTATAAATGAGCATCGCTTCAATTAGGCTTTGTAGCATTATAAAATGCTATTATTTACCATTGGAGGTTCCAACCGGACTCGAACCGGTGATCACAGAGTTGCAGTCTATTGCCTTACCAGCTTGGCTATGGAACCACATAGCTATTTGATTATAGCATGTACCAGAATAAAAATCAATGTTTATGTTTGTGATAATCTTTAAAAATTAGTAAAATCTTTGTTTTTGAAGATGTCTTTATTTTTTTAACTATGGTAAAATAGAACCAAGAAGATATTCTTAGGAGGTCGCATGAAACGTAAAAGAAAACTCAATTTAGATCGATTATTATTGGTCTTATTAATACCTTTATTTTTAATTAGCAGCACAATGTTCATCATAGACATGGCAAAAAAAACACCTATTCTACCCGTACCTTATTACATTGGTAGCTATCAAAACATGGTTCTTGTTGATATGTCATTAGGTCATGAGCAAAAAGATGATGTGTTTGCTTTTTCACCTGTAAAAGGCAACGCTAACGATTTATTAACATTTAATCAACTGGATCTATCAAAACCAAATGAAACGACCATTACCTATCAACTTGATAAACAAACTATTGATGTTCGCTATATTGTACATCCTAACAATGCAATGTTAGATCCTCAAAGTGTTTCGCCTATCATGGTTGCTGACCCTAGCCGTTTAGATGTACTCGTCAATCGATACTATGCTTTAGCAAGTGATTATATCCCTCAAAACTTGGTTAATGTAGACAACTACCTTGTTCGTTCTGAAGTTCAAGATCCTCTAAAAAAACTTATGTCTGATGCTAATGCACAAGGGGTTCAGTTTTTTATTACTTCTGGATATCGCAGCTATGAATTCCAATCAAAGTTATTTAATGATAGCCTTGCAAATGTTGGGCTAGAAGAAACCATTCAATATGTTGCATTTCCAGGTCGTTCAGAGCATCAAACTGGGTTAGCAGTAGACATGCTTTCTAATGATACTCCATATCTTTCTGCTGAGATGGGTAGCCGCCCTTCTGGTATATGGCTTCAAGAACATGCCCATGAGTATGGATTTATTATTCGCTATGAAAGTTCAAAATCAAACGTAACTGGTTATGGTTATGAGCCTTGGCATTTAAGATATCTAGGCGTTGAACTTGCGACAACCATAAAGCAAAATAATTGGAGTTACGAAGAGTACATGCTTTATACACAAAACAATGCAAGTTATATTAATGGCATACAAATAAAATGACCCCGAAAGGTCATTTTTTTTCATAGTCTCTAATTGTTTGGATGATGGTTTCTGTTGCTGCAACTGGATCGGTGTTTTTAACGACATGTTTAAATAATGGCGCCAATTCCATTTCCATTTTTGCTTTATTTAAACGTTGTAAAATTGAAGTCTCATCATCTTTGTAACGTATACGAATTTGTTTTTCTAATTCATCCATTGTTTCAGGAACAACAAAGAATGCAATACTATTTGGTCTTGCAAGTCTTATTTGTGCAACACCTTGTGCCTCAACTTCAATTAAAACGTTTTTACCTTTACTCACAAGGAAATCAACTACTTGACTTGGTGTTCCATAGTAATAGCCTGAAAATTCAGTAAATTCAAGTAAATCATGATCCCGCACTGCTTTTGCAAAAACCTCATGATCAACGAAATAATAATCCTTACCATCCACCTCATTTGCTTTAGGTGGTCTTGTGGTCATTGAAATACTGTAAAATAGCTGCAATGATGGGTCTTCTAACAAACGATCACGAATAATATTTTTACCAACACTACTCGCCCCTGATAAAATCACAATCATTCCTTGTTTCATCTTTCTTACCTCCCAACTAAAAAGATATCTGTTCTTCCTGGCATGATGTAGTGAACCCCATGTTCATCAAGCATCACTGTTTCTTCTGTCATGAACCAAACTTTTTGATGCCATGTTGGTAATTCTCTTTTTGTCATTAATTCAAGTGCGTAACAAGTATTTTTCGCTAGTTTAACATCACCTTTTACTGGAATTGGTTCTTGTTGATTATACAATCCAATTGTAGGCCCAGGTCCGTGACCATAAAACCCAATAGGATGCGAATACAGCAAACATTCAATACCCTCTTTTTTAGCTTGTTCTAGCGCCTCAACAAAGACCTCATTACCAGTTTTACCGATTGTCATTCGTTCACTGACAATGTCTTGGAAACGGTTGTTTTCTTTCATACCATCTACAAGTTCTTGTGGCAATGATGTTTCACCTTCTTTTAACACATAACAAAGTCTTTGGGTATCGGTGCATAAGTTTAAATAGGTAAGACCATAATCACAGTGTAGTAAATCACCACGCAAAATGACTTCATCGCCACTCAACATGCCTTTACCAGGTCGCTGAATATCAATCGTAGGTAAAAACCAACATGGCATCCCTAAGTCATGCGTACGTTGTTTCATATACCATTCCAAATCATCTGCTGTTGTTTGACCAATTTTAATGACTTCATCTGAAAATGTTTCTTGAATGATTTGCGAAGCAACACGCCCAATCTCCTTGTAATCTTCTAACTCTTCAGGCAAACGTGTCTCTAAAAAGCGAATACTAATTGTTTCACCACTGATCACACGGTTTGTAAATTCAGGCGAGATGTTTTCTTTAAATTCATCGAAAATACCTTTAGATAACCCATCACCAAAAGCAAAGTGTGACGAATAATTAAGGGCAATACTTTTTGGTTGATATTGTTTGAATAAAGCTTCTAAACAATCCCATTGAGTGCCTTTAGATTCATCATATGATTGTTCAAAATAGCGATTCAATGATGGATCTGGTCTTCCCCCATTAAACAATTTAACATCTTGACCATCTTTAACAATCACAAGTAAAGTAAGTCTTCTAGCTGTAATGAATTCAGCAGGTGTTAAATAATGCATGACCGGATCTTCGTTATATTCCTTTGCAAGAATAACCCAACAGTCTACGTTGCACTCATCCATGAGTGGTTTGAGTAATGATAAACGCGCTTCAAAACGTTTATTGATGTGCGCGAATTGTTCTTTTAATGGTAACATGTTACGCCCCCATACGTCTAAGCATTTCTTTTAGCACATCATAGACACGATCGTATGACGCTAAATTCATACGTTCTTCAGGTGTATGGGCACCTTCTGTAACAGGTCCCATCGTAATGATATCCATTTCTGGTACATATGATTTAAAGATACCTGTTTCTAGACCACCATGGGCACCACCTTGTTGTACTTTTTTGTCAAACATACTTTCATATGTTTCAACAAACAAATCACGAATAGGTGACTCTGCAACATAAGCCCATCCTGGATAACGACTATCTAAGGAAATAATACCACCATATAAATGAGTAATGGTTACCAAAACATTGGCCATATAATCGAGTTGACTATCTATTGAACTTCTCATTGAAACAGTCACTTTAACATCATTTCCTTCAGTACTCATCACACCGAAGTTTTGTGATGCTTCAACTAAGTTATCAAAGACAGGAGAAAAGCTTAAAACCCCATGTGGCATCAACAACATCAATTCAATTAAGTTTTTAGAAAAAGTTTGATCAAATAAACCATCTACTGTTACATCTTTTAGTTCAACAAAGAACCCTTCTTCAGTATGCGCATATTCTGCTTTAATAGCGTCAATTAATGGTAATAGCATAGCTTTAGCCTGTGTTGCATCAACTGCAACAAAAGCATCACTTTCACGTGGAATCGCATTATCTTTTGAACCACCTTCTACAATACCAATACGTGGATTCAATGATTTGATTTCATTTAACAAACGCGCCATGATCACGAGTGAATTACCTAGCCCTTTGTCTATTGAACCACCAGAGTGACCACCGTGAAGCCCTCTTACCGCAATATGAAGCCCTGATGCAGACACAGCCTCTTTAGTTGCATTAAATGTCATATGCCCACGTTGTCCACCACAAGATGTTGTTAACGTGAAGTTTTCACCACCACCATCAAGTGAAATCATACGTTTAGCACGAAGTAATTTAGGATCAATGCCTGCAGCACCAAATAACCCAATTTCTTCTTCTACAGTAAAGATGCACTCGATTGGTGGCATTACAGATGTTTTATCTTCTAGTAAAGCCATCATCATTGCAACACCAAAACCATCATCTGCTCCTAGTGTTGTTCCTTTCGCAGTTACCCATCCATCTTGAATCATCAATTGAATTGGATCTTTTTCAAAATCATGGTCAACGTCTTTGTTTTTTTCACACACCATATCGATATGTGCTTGCATCATTAAATAATCCGTTGCATTTGAATGTTGTGCCTGTTTCCAAATAATAACATTATTCATCTCATCTTGAATATGTTCAAGACCATGTTCTTTAGCAAAAGAGACAAGGTAGTCACTTAGTGCTTTTTCATTTTTTGATCCATGAGGTATTTTAGCAATTTCTTCAAAGAAGAATTGCGCTCTTTTTGTATGATCTAAAATCATTTTATTTTTCTCCTTTTAAACGAATTAACATCAATTCTTGTTGAGGTGGCACTAAAAAACGCACACCTTTCTCTTCAATGACAACCATTTCTTCTAACCCAATACGCCCTTCTGCAACTTCAGCACTTGGTTCAATTGTAAACACATTACCTTCTTCTAAAGGTGTATCAATGAGTTCTGGTTTATTGTATCTCGTACGACGATTCGCAAGAATCGTTCCACCATCATGTGTAACATGCCCTACTTGATGTCCTAAAGCAGCATTCCAAGAATCAAAGCCTTCAGCTACCACTTTTCCACGAGCGACACGGTCAACTTCATATCCTGTAACACCTGGTCTCATTGCTTCACTCGCCTCTTGAATTGCATCTCGAACTGCATAGAAGGCACGTTTAACTTCTGCAGGTGCATCTGTTTCATCATCCTTTAAGACATAGTACATGCGTTGCAAATCACTACAATAGCCATCATGTGCAATACCATAGTCAATATTTATTAAATAGCCTTTTTTTATTGGTGTATCAATAATGCCCATGTGTCCTGAAGGAACATCAGGGTCAACACTTACACCTGGACATTGTGAAGGTGTCCAACTCATGGTGTAACCATCATTATAGGCAACATCATGTAAATAATTAAAGATATCTAAAGAAGTCGAGCCCTCTTTAAGTATTTCTGGAATTTGATGTAGATATTCATTTGCTTTAACTGCGCAAAAAGTAATCTTTTCTATTTGACTTGGCGTTTTAATACCACGTACGCGACTTACAATCGGGAACGCTGAAACAACTTCACCTTGGTAGTTGATTGATTCTAAAACACGATCTACAAGGCTTTTCATACCAAGGGTTAACCCATCACTAGAAGCATCACTCATCGAGTAATTTAAAGCAATACGCTTAGGCGCCAAAGATGTTAATACTGTTTGTAGCGTCTCTTCTAAAGTATGCTCATAAACAATTAACTCATCAATCGCATCCAATTCTTGATACAAATACTGATCTAACCAACCAACTACTGCAATCACTTTATCTTGAGTAAAAACAAATGCAGTTGGTACACCAAACTCAATTGAACCTAGTACTGGCAATACTGGTTCATGATTCATCTCTGTTTCTCTTCCAAGAACCATCCAAACATCAACATGTTGTTTTTTTAATGATTCTTTAATAATGGGTAATTTATCAACATTAAGTTCCATATAAATCTCCTATCCAACTATTTTAAAATGAGGTGTTTAGTTTCCTAAACACCTAACATTTTTATGGTAATTCAACAAATCTTAAATCAAGTGATCCTTGAGGATTTGATGTGATGTTTTTAACACCAGCTTTAATTAAATATGGATTAGCATAACCAAACAATGGAATAACATATGCTTGCTCCTCTACCAAGTATTTTTCAGCAGCATGTAACATTTCCATACGTGTTTTAACGTCTCTCACTTTGTTTGCTTCATCTAACATGTTGTCATATTTTTGATCATTAACAACAGGTACTTTTTGACTTCTTGAATCATACATATCAAGATAAATCATAGGATCTAAGTAATCTGCAGACATCGCATGACGTGCAAGTTCATACTTACCATTTTCACGATCATCAAAGAACACACGCACTTCAGCAGTTTTAAGTGTCACTTCAACACCAACTTCTTTCCACATTGCTTGTAATGCTTGCGCAACTGTATCATGCATTGTAGAAGCATTGTATGAATAAGTCAATTTTAGTGGATTAGATGCATTGTAACCAGCTGCTTCCAATAACTTTTTAGCTTCATCTTTGTTGTATTGTAAGAATTTTTCTACTTTATCTGATTCTTCTCTAAAGTCACCATTAGCCCCTGGAATTCCTTTAGGTACAAAGCCGAATAATTCATATTGAAGTTCACCACCATTTAAAGCAGTTAAAACTTGTTGACGATCAATTGCAAGTGCTAAAGCACGACGAACATTCACATCTTTTAAAGCTTCAACTGAACCAAATGAATTCATCGTTACCCAATAGTTAATAACATATGGTTGGAAAATAGCCAATTCTGGTTTATCTTTAAATGAATGAACAACATCTGAAGGTACACTTGTTGCAAATTCAATTTCTCCAGCTTTAAATGCACTTAATTGTGCTTGTTGATCTTCCATCACTAAGAAAGTTAACTCTTCTAACTTTACTTTATCAGCAAAACGATAGTTAGGGTTTTTAGCTAAAATATACTCGCTTCCCTCATCGATTTTTTTAATTGTGTAAGCACCAGTTGTAGGATTAGATGGGTTATTTGCCCAAGTACTATCTCCTTCTTTTGCAACGTCTGGACGTTGTGGTGAGAACACTTCACCAGTCAACAATGATTGGAAGAATGGAATTGGTTTGATTAATTTAAACTCAACTGTTAAATCATCAATTGCTTTAATACCAATATCAGTCATATCAGCAATTGGTTTACCAATATATTTCTCTGTATTTTCAACATATTTATGAATATAGTAACCATAATATGAATCTGGTCCTAAATTCAAAGAACGTTTCGCAGCATAAACAACTTGATCAGCTGTTACTTTTTCACCATCACTCCATACAGTATCTACAAGTTTTACTGTATAAGTTAAACCATCTTCACTAATTTCAGTAGACTCAGCTAAGTTTGGTACAAGATTACCTTGTTGATCATAACTATACAAAGTATCAAATAGCTGAGCTGTTAAATAATGCGTAATTGCATCTTGTGATAAAGCAGTGTCTAATAATTGTGGTTCTCCCCCAATTGCAACACGAAAATTTGTACCTTTTGATGAAGAGCTTCCTCCCCCACACGCTGTTAATACAAGCGCAAGAGACAATGACAATAAACCAAATAATTTAAATTTCTTCATATACTTTCCCTCTTTCCTTATTTTTCGTAAAGCAGACAAGCAACTTGTCGTGATCCCACCTCATAGAGCGGTGGCACTTCTTTTGCGCAACGTTCTGTTGCGTATGGACAACGAGTTCTAAACCCACACCCACTTGGTGGATTTAATGGACTCGGTAATTCCCCTTCTAAAATAATTCGTTTCTTTGACTTCGCAATCACTGGATCTGGTACTGGAACAGATGATAATAGTGCTTGAGAATAAGGATGCAATGGATTCTTATATAACTCATCACTGTCACCAATCTCAACCATTTTACCTAAATACATGACACCAATACGATGAGAGATGTGTTTTACCATGCTTAAATCATGTGCAATAAACAAGTAGGATACACCTGTTTTTTGTTGTATTTCTTCAAGTAAATTGATAATCTGTGCTTGAATTGAAACATCTAAGGCACTGATTGGCTCATCACAAACAATGAATTTTGGATTTAAAGCAAGTGTTCTTGCAATACCAATACGTTGGCGCTGTCCACCTGAGAATTCATGTGGGTAACGCTGTATATGGTCTGGTTTTAAACCAACAAGCTCAAGTAGTTCTTGAACACGTTTCGTTTTCTCCTCACTTGTTTTATAAATGTTATGTATATCCATTGGTTCACGTATGATTTCACCAACAGTGAGTCTTGGATTAAGTGATGCATATGGATCTTGAAACACCATTTGCATTTCTTTACGATACTGTTTCAATTTACTGTTTGGTGTCTTTGTGATATCCTGACCATCAAAGATAATCTTACCAGATGTTGGCGTATAGATGCGAACAATTGATCGACCTAACGTACTTTTCCCACATCCAGACTCTCCTACAAGACCAAATGTTTCACCTTCCATGACATCAAAACTAATGTCATCTACCGCTTTAACAATGGCCTTTCGTCCTACTTGAAAGTGCATTTTCAAGTTTTTTACTTCGAGTAGCTTTTTCACTCAGATGCACCTCCCTGTGGTACTTCTTCTAACCAACAACTTGTTGTATGGGTTGCTGTGATTTGTTTAACTTCTGGCATATGAGTCTTACAAATGCGCATTGCTTTTTCGCATCGATCAACAAACGGACAACCAGCAGGCGGTGCTAACAAATCTGGTGGTGATCCTGGAATTGGTTTGAGTGCTTCTTTTGTTGATGCATCAGGGTTGTTGATACTATTTAATAACCCTTGCGTATAAGGATGTCTAGCTTCATAGAAGATCTCACGATCTGTTCCCCGTTCAACAATTTTACCACCATACATAATTAAGATACGATCACAAGTATTAGCTACAACACCAAGGTCATGTGTTATCAAGATAACTGAACAACCTTGTGTGTCTCTTAAGCTTTGAATTAATTCAAGTACTTGCGCTTGAATGGTAACATCGAGTGCTGTCGTTGGTTCATCTGCTATAATCAGTTTTGGACGACAAGCAAGTGCGATTGCAATAATGATACGTTGTCGCATCCCACCCGAGAACTGATGTGGATAGTGACGAATACGATCTCTTGCACCTGGAATGCCAACTTCTTCCATTAGTTTAATTGCTTTTTCTCTTGCTTCTTTTTTAGATAACTTCTCATGAATAATCAGTGGTTCACATAATTGTTTTTCAATTCGAAGTAACGGATTTAAGAATGTCATTGGATCTTGGAAAATCATGGCCATTTCATTTCCTCTAATCGCTTGCATCACTTTTTCATAAGTTTTTAACTCTGTTTTATCCTTTAATCGAGGTGTAATGTCTTTATCATTTAATATGATATGCTCTGCTTCTACTTGAGCATTGTCTTTAAGCAAGCCCATAACTGTAAACATAGTGACACTTTTACCACTACCAGATTCCCCTACAATACCTAGAATCTCACCTTCGTTGACTTCAAAACTAACATCACGAACAGCTTGTACAAGTCCTTGATCTGTCTTAAATGAAGTTTTTAAATGTTTAACGTTTAATATCATCTTAATCCTCCTATCGACGTTTAGGGTCTAAAGCATCCCCTAATCCATCTCCAATAAAGTTTAATGACAACATCGTCAAACAAATTGCCATAACAGGCCAAATAACTTGTATCGGATATGTATTAATTAATTCTTTCGCCTCTGAAGCCAAAGTACCCCAACTAGCCATAGGCAATGAGATACCAATCCCAACAAAGCTTAGGAATGCTTCAGTAAAAATAGCCGAAGGTATAATCAATGTAACCGAAACAATAATTGGTCCCATACTATTAATAATGAGGTGTTTAAACAAGATTCTTGTTTGACTAGCACCAAGTACATAGGCCGCCAAGGCAAACTCTTGATTTTTCAATGATAGCACTTGACTTCTTACAAGACGAGCCATACCAAGCCATGAACTTACACAAATACCGACAATAATACTTACCATATTTGGACCTAAAACAAGCATGATTAAGATGACATACAATAGTGCTGGTACTGCATATAAGATATCAACAATACGCATCATCACCAAATCCACACGTCCACCTGCATATCCTGAAATACCGCCATAGATGACACCAATGACAAGCGTGATAAGAGCCGCTGCAAAACCTACTGATAAACTAATACGTGCACCATACAAAACACGAACAAAGATATCACGTCCAAATTTATCTGTGCCAAATAAATGAGTCCATGAAGGCATAGCATTTGCATTGGCCATATTTTGGCCATCATAAGTATGTGGTGAAATCATTGGGCCAAATATCGCAAGTAACGTAATAAATACCACAAAAACAAGTCCAATAATAGCTAACTTATTTTTCTTAAAACGTCCCCATGCATCTTGAAAATAGGTTTTACTTTCAACTGCAATAAATTCTAAGTTCTTCTCACTATCAGGTAGCTTTTCAAACTTATTTTCTTCCATCATCATGTCCATGCCTATCCCTCCTATCGATCTAATTTAATGCGTGGGTCAATTATAACACTAATTAAATCTACGATAATATTAATGACAATAACCAGTGCCCCTAAAAATATCGTAAGCCCCATAATTAACGTATAATCACGATTTGTAACACTGCTTACAAACTCTGAACCAATACCTGGAATCGTAAACAACATTTCAACAACAAAACTTCCAGTTAATAAGTATGCTACCATTGGTCCTGCGTATGTAACAACAGGAATAAGTGCATTTTTAAGGCCGTGATGTAGTGTTACTTGCATCGGGCTTAACCCTTTTGCACGTGCTAACACCATATAGTCTTGTCTTTGAACTTCAAGCATTGAAGAACGAATCAAACGTGAAATCATAGCAATTGGATAAAATGATAGAGCAATCACTGGCATCACATAATGCGCAGGTGTGCTTAGATTTTTTGAAATAACTGGTAACCATCCCAAGTTAACCCCAAACACAATAATCATCAACAACGCAAGCAAGAATCCTGGAATACTTACACCTAAAGTGACAATAATCATGACTAAATTGTTGACCCATTTCTTTTTTGTGAAAGCAGCAATCAATCCTAAGGTAATACCAACAATCATTGAAAATGATGCTGCAATTAAGCCCAAACGCATTGTAACAGGTGCCGATTTACTGATGACATCAATAACCATACGACCTCTTTTTACAATTGATTCACCTAAATCTCCACGAAGTAAGTTCCCTAAATAACGTGTGTACTGTACAAATAAAGGTTGATCTAGTCCATAACGTTGATTTAATTGTCTCATCAGCTCTGGGTTTAATGTTTTTTCACTACTAAATGGACTACCAGGCATAATTTTCATTAAGAAAAACGTCACCGTAATTAGTACAAATAGAGTTAATAGTCCTATAATAAGTCTTTTAATTGTATACTTTAACATCTATTTTCCTCCCTTTAAAACAATTAATGATGTTTGTGGTGGGACAATAAATTCACATCCACCTTCAACTGCCACAACCATTTCTTCAATACCAAGTCGACCTTGTGGTATCACAACGTATGGTTCTATGGTAAATACTTGTCCTACTTCAATTGGTTCATCAATCAATGCACTACGATCAATCCCTGGTTTCTCAGGCGCTAAGATAATGCCACCATCATGTGCATACATTCCTACTTGATGTCCAGTTGAACAATGATATGAATCGTACCCTTGTGATAAGATGTATTGGCGTACAACAGTATCTACTTCTTTGCCAGTTGCACCAGGTTTCAATGCTTCTTTTCCTAGCTGGATCGCTTGTTTAACAGTATCAAATGCATGTTGCACCTTAGCAGGCACCAATCCATCATCACCTGGGAAATAAAACATACGTTGCAAATCAGCACCATATCGATTTACTCTAAGTCCAAAGTCAATGTTCACAACTGCATCCTTAACAAAATACTCTTTACTACTATCTGTATGTCCGAGTGGTGTTCCTTTAGTTGCAACACCTGGATTATGTTGTTTCGACCAAGAATAACCATAGCCAAGTCGATCAGCTTCTTCATGACATTTAGCCATCACATCAGCACAGCTCATACCAAGTACCATCTGATTCCCAATAGTTCTAATCATTCGATCTGTTTCTTTTGTTGCAACTCTCATGAGCTCTATTTCTCTTGCCGTTTTAATACCTCTTAATTTTTGATTTAAAGGTGCAGCTGAAATCACTTGAATGTTTAGTTTTGTCAATACTGGTTGCATGCTTTGATATACACCTGTAGACAAACCATCACTCGCTGGATCTTGTTCACTAAAATTGAGCGCCAAAACTTGGTGCCCTTTTTTATCTAAGTACTGTTCAAGTGTTTCATTGAACGAACTCATAAATGGTAACACTTCTGTAAAATGGTCCCCTAAACGATATCCATCTGCATCTATCGGTGTACATATAACTGCACTAGACCCATCTTTATTGAAGATAATACCTGTCATGCCTATCATTTCTTGATCACCAATTAAGTCAAGCATTGGTTCAGAATTTGTCGCTGTTTCATGACCAACAACCATCCATGCATCAGCTGTAGAAGATTGGAGTAATTGTTTAATTTGTTCAAGTTTGTCTTGATAAAATGCCATACATATCCCCCTAACTGAATATTAAGTAAATATTATACCTCTTGACGTCAAATGTCAATCAATTTTTTTTATAGCAAATCTAAAAATATCTCCACGTTAAATATCTATTTATCTCCAAAACTGAAAAATACCCCGCCTTTTTCTTTTAAACAGCCATAGTTCACACTAAGAATATATCATTTTAAATTCTTATCACTTTTCTATGTGCTTTTGTTATGAAACGCTATTAAAATACATTATACCTAATATAACAAAAAAGTAGATGTTTCCATCTACTATTCTCCTAATAATTTCGTCCAATAATCCTCATACATACGCTTTGCTTCAGGACTAAGGTTACTAAATGTACCATCTACTTCTCTTATTGGTGGCACAAGGTACGACGTAATACCTTCAAACTCAGTTGCCGATGCCTCTTCTTGAGCAGCTTTCACTGGTGTTGTGTAACCAACTGCGATTGTGTTTAGTAACGCAATATCAGGTCTTAGCATATAATTGATGAATAAATGTGCACCTTCAATGTTTTTTGCAACTTTTGGAATAACCATACTATCTACCCAGTAGTTTGTTCCTTGTACTGGCAAGTAATAATCCATGTCACTATTTTCAGCAATAATAGCATTGCCATCACCTGAGTAAACAACTGCTAAGTCTTTTTCAGCTGCTTTCATTTGATCAATGATGGTATCATTGAGATAGACTGGATTCATTGTTTTCTTTTGCTCAAGTAACCAATTAAATGCAGCATTAACCTCTTCTGGATTCTCACTGTTTAATGAGTAGCCTAGGTATTTTAAAGGTACCATAAATCCATCACGTATTGAGTTATACATAAACACACGGTTCTTATATTTAGGATTGTTTAAAATACCCCATCCGTCTTCTAAATCATTTGTGTCAACTGTTTTGGTGTTGTATAAAATACCTACTGTCCCATAGAAATAAGGAACTGCATGTGTTAAACCTGGATTAAAGGTGAAATTAAATGCATCTTCAATTAATTCTGATTTATTTGGTAATTGATTCCAATCAATTAAATTCAACAAATCTTCATCTACCAAACGTTCAACCATATAATCCGATGGCACTATGACATCATAAACACTACCGCTTTTCAGTTTTGTATACATCGATTCATTTGAGTCAAATGTTTCATAGATAACACGAATACCATATTCTTGTTCGAATTGATGAATCACTGTCTTATCAATATATTCTCCCCAATTATAAACTCGAATAACTGGACGATCATCTTTAACTGTTACATTAATGATTGAAACTACTGTAAAAACTGCAACGATCAAACCGACTGCGATGTTGAATGCTATCTTGCGTTTTCTTTGTGTTTCGCTAATGACTTTTCTTTTAGCGTTACGCTTTACAATTGCTGGTATAACTAGATTAGCGGTGATCATAATGGTTGCAATGATTAAAACCATGATGGTAAACAAGGCATTAACGGTTAAATCAATTCGCTTGCTGGCATTGAACACAAAAATAGATATATTTTGAATACCATTTCCCGATACGAAATAGGAGATGACAAAGTCATCAAAAGACATCGTAAAGGCAATTAGAGCACCAGCAATTATACCTGGTAACAATTGTGGAATGATTACCTTCATCAATGCTTGACGAGGTGTAGCACCAAGATCCATGGCTGCTTCTGCAAGATTAGGGTCAAGTGCTCTTACTTTAGGGTATACAGAAATAATCACATATGGCGTACAAAATGCAATATGTGCAAGTACCATTGTCATAAGCCCTCGCTCTAGGTTTAATGATAAGAAAAGTAACATCAAACTAATAGCAGTCACTATCTCTGGGTTTAAGATTGGTAAGTCATTAATATTAGTGATGTATTGTTTAATGACACTTCTTGATTTTGATAGACCAATCGCTGTAATCGTCCCAAGAATTGTTGATACAAATGTTGCAACTATGGCAGTAAATACAGTGTAATAAACTGCACGTGTCAGCTCCTTATTGGCAAACATTTTTTGATACCACTGCAATGTAAAACCATTAAATACATTATTTGAATTGTTTGCATTAAATGAGAAAATCATTAAGATTAACATTGGTGTATAAAAGAAGATCAATGTTGCAACAATACCAATTTTCCCTAACCATCGCTTATTCATTTTTAGCACCTACTTTTTGTTCAATTCTTCTTATAATAAGCATTGAAACAAGAATAATCGATGCCAGAATCAAAGAAATGGCACTACCAAAATTCCAATCTCCAACACTAATAAACTGTCTTTCAATTAAGTTACCAATCAACATATTTTGTGCGCCACCTAATATTGCGGGGATGACAAATGTTGATGCAGATGGTAAAAACACAAGTACGATACCTGAAATGACCCCAGGTAAAGATAAAGGAAAGATAACGCGAGTGAACGTCTGACGCGGTGTTGCACCTAAGTCCTGACTTGCTTCAATTAGACTACGAT
>CAZWEF010000041.1:6577-15404 GCA_964632125.1 uncultured Erysipelotrichales bacterium | reverse complement strand
GCATTGTCAGTTGATAAAGACACATATGAACAATCTTTAAAAGCAGATAAAGCTTCTTAAACTAATGGAACTAATTTTGATTATAAAATTGAAGGAGAACAGTTCATTATGACATTTGTCATGGACTTTGAAAAAATGGATGATTCTAAAATTAATGCATCTAGGCTTACTTTAAAAAAATGGTAAAGTGAGTTTAGAGAATCAAGTTAAAGTAAAAAAAACTAGGCGAAACGAGAAATAAGGATAAAAGATAGTGTTCTATCTTTTTTTATATGCAACGATACGTTATAATGGGACTATTAGGGGGAAAAATATGGAAATACTCAAAGATACAAAAACATTGATTCAAGATGTTTGGCGTGATATAAATCATTATAAAAGAGACTATATTGGACTTTGGTTATTTGTTCAGTTTGTATTGTTGGTATTGGGGTTACCACTTATTTTATGGTTTGTTCAACAATCATTACAACTATCAGGGATTCAAGGCTTAACCCATCAAAATATTGGTGTTTTATTAACGAGTCCAATTGGATTACTTTTTCTATTTGCTTCTTTTAGTTCTACTGTTTTTGTTATTATGGTTGAAGTAACACTCTATTTATTTATTCAGGAGCAACATGCAAAAGGGATACCTTTTGAACTAAAAAAATGGTTAAAATCATTTAATTCATTTAAAACTAAAATGATTGGATTTCAAACATTGGTTATCTTTTTCTACTTTGTTTTATTTATACCAATATTAGGTCAAAACATACTTTCAAGTGTTACAAGAGACCTCTATTTACCTTATTTTATTTCTGGAGAACTCTTAAAATCAACAACAGGAACTATTTTGTATTTTAACTTGGTAATTATTGGTATTTACATTAACCTAAGACTGGTATTCACGATTTATTTTATCTACATAGATCCAACATTGAGTATCATGAGTGCCATGAAAAAAAGCATTCAAAAAACAAAAGGAAAAATGATTAAAATGCTCTGTGTTGGTCTACTATCAATGATAGCTTTGATGATTGTTTTGACCTTAATACAACTGATATTGTTGCTTGTCGTATATGTAGCAGACACTTTTTTCATATCTATTGCACCCTATATTGCGACATTGATGTTAACACTTTTTGGGATGATATTGTTTTTTGTTTGGGGTATATCTAAAGTATGGTTAGCTAAATTCTTATTCTACTTTGCTAGTCACCCAACAACACAAAGTAAGTCAAAGCAAAAACTATCAACATCCTTAAAAATAGCGATAATTACTTTGTTTGTGATGATGATGACATCTAACCTTGTGTTAATGACCCAATCTATTTATGGAATCAATACACAACTGGTTGCTCATCGAGGTGGTGATTTAACACATGCAGTTGAAAACACGATTCAATCATTAATAAATGTAGAGCCATACCACCCTGATTATGTTGAAATGGATGTTATGGAAACAAAAGATGGTCAGTTTATTGTTTTTCATGATAAAACATTAAGGAGAATGACAGGAGACCCAAGAGGTATTCATGAATTAACGTTAGAAGAAGTGACACAAATACCCATGATGCAAAATGGAATGGTGGATTATATACCTTCATTTGAATCATTCTTAATACAAGCGCAGAAACAAAATCAAAAACTTTTAATTGAGTTTAAGTCACATGGTTATGAATCAAAAGAAGTGATGGATCGTTTTGTTGCTTTAATTAATAAGTATGATCAAAACAATGAACATCGTATTCAATCTTTTGATAAAGAGCAATTAAAAACAATTCAAATGATTAATCCAAACATCCAAGTTGGCTTTGTCATTCCGATTAAAATCGGTAGACTTGAACCAATTTCAGTTGACTTCATTACATTAGAAGAATTCTCATTCAATCAAAATATACAACAAGATGCGTTTAATCAAGGTGTAGAAATCTTTTTATGGACCATTAACGATCCTGTTTTGATAAGAAGATACTTGTTTACAGGTGTTGATGCAATGATTACAAGTAACATAAGTGTTGCAAGAGGCATCTATGATGAATTAAATGAACAAGCAACATTAACGAATCGATTAAGATGGTTACTGACAGATTGGCTAAAATAAAAAACCGTATCAGAAATAATCTGAAAAATACGGTTCATTAGTCGGTACGATTTGTTCTAAAAGAAGCAATGTTTTAGGGTCGGCTTTCAGTCGCTCAATTTTATGTAAGTAACGTGGACGACGATAATTCATGAGCATCGCAACCAAGGTCTGAATGTTACAATAAACATGATGATCAGAGGTCAACGTTGTAGACACCTCATGATTTGGTAAAACAGTAAAGGATGCATTGTTGAATGCTAGCAAGGGATCATCAACATGAAATGTGATGGCTTCTGGTAACAAAGTAAAAGGAAACTGTTCAAGAAATGCTTGGACATCCACAATTCTTGCCATAAAATAAGGCGTAATGGTTTCCGTGATTTCACTATCATCAAGCAAGAAAGCTATCGGTTCACAGATGTAGTGGTGCCCTGTGACTTTATCGACCATTGATTGATGTGCACTGATGTAATTCCATATCCCTTTTCGAGCTTCTTGATTCAAGTAAATAAGTTCTTTAACTTTAAACTCATCATGAGCAATCTGATAGAATAAATAGCCTTTAGGCTCATTATCTTCATTATAATAAATGGCAGAAATAATATCATCATCATCCCAACGCCAATATTCTTGCCACTCTAAATCTTGACGAATAAGCGCTGCATGTTGTTTTTTTGAAAACAAATCATAAACTAGCTTCACATCCTCATGTTCAGTATCCACTCGTCTTACCATGCCAGGGATTGTGACAGGCGTTGGTAAGTTTAAATCAGGTATGGTATAGGTTAAATGATCACAAAAGATTTCCCATCCTTTTTTTCGATAATAGGGAATTGAGTAAGGATACAAATAAGAAATTGTTTGACCGGCAGCTTTCATATCCAATAAGGCTTGATAAATAAGGTCTTTTGCAAGACCATGACTTGCGTATTCAGGATAAGTGCCAACACCAGTAACACCACCCATTTTAAAGCGTTTACCGTGAATATTGACTTGCATTGGATAGGTCGCAACTTGCGAGACCAGACGACCACTCTCAAACCAACCAAGGACATGTGCTTTTTCAAGTACAGGTCTTTTTTCTTGCTCCATTTCTTTTGGTTTCCAACCAATTGCTTCTAATTCCTGATTGGTTACTTGAAAGACATAACGGAGTAACTCATTGAACTCTTTTAAATAACTTAGGGGTACTATTTCCATTGTTAATTGTCCTTTTGTTTTGATTACAGACATGGTATCACCTCAAATTAAGTATAACACAAAAAGGACAGGTTTTAATAAAAAAAACCTACTGAGTAGGCATTTCTTGCTTTAAAACATGACGATGATATATCAAAATACTAAATCCAATCACAAACAAAATGAGAAGTGAGAGGACCCCATTATTGGTTTTACCTGTTTGCATCGCAACAAATGCAACAAGAGTAGGTCCTAAAATAGCTGAAAAACGGCCAAATATATTGTAGAAACCAAAAAACTCATTGGCCTTATTTGTTGGAATAAGACTTGCAAAATAAGAACGACTTAAAGCTTGAATACCTCCTTGAGAGGTTGCAACCAACATAGCAAGGATAAAAAAGCCTGTCTTGTCTGTAATGAAATAACCAAAGATAGTAATGAAACCATAAATTATGATGGTCATTAATAGTAAATAAATGGTTTTAAAATGTTTTGATAAAAAACCAAACAATAAAGCAAAAGGGAATGCCACAATTTGTGTCAACAATAAAACAAGCATTAAGGTTGTTTGATCTATATTTAAATCCGTTCCATAAACAGTTGCCATCTTAATCACAGTATTAACACCATCAATATAAAAGAAATAAGCAAATAAAAAGATAACAACCGCTTTGTATTGTCTAATCGACAAAAAAGTCTCTTTTATTTCATTTAAACTATGTTTGATAACATGTTTTTGAGGTTCGACAGCATATTCTTGTTGAACATTTTTAAGCATTGGTATAGAAAACACCATCCACCATATTGCCGTTATCACAAATGAAAGGCGTGCAGCTGTTAAAGTTGAAATACCAAGTGTAGCACTACTATTAATAAGGACAATACTGATGATTAATGGAATGGTACTACCCCCAATATAGCCAAAAGCAAACCCTGCTGTTGAAACCAAGTCATAACGATCAGGTGTTGTCACATCCATTAAAAATGAATCATAAAAGATATTAGCACCTGTATAACCAATCAACGATAATGTAAACAAAATGAGAAGCAAAACATATCCATTATCAGGAATGGTACCAAGTAAACCCGTAAACAAGACACCCATTAATAAAAATAAAGTAAATAGTTTCTTTTTATACCCTCTAAAATTAGCCATGCTACCAAGAATTGGAGCAATAAGCGCAACAAGCAAAGTACCAATTGAATTGGCATAACCCCAAAGCGCAGTAGACGTTGTAGAAGCTACCCCAGCATTAGCAGCGACAGCTTTAAAAACACTAGGTAAAACAATAGCTAAGATAATTGCAGTATGAGAAGATTCAGCCCAATCATAAAACAAGTAACTCCATTCCTTTTTAGAAAACTTCATATAAGACCCCCTTAGTTTCATTATAGCATGATTATGAGATGTTGCCTATCGCTATACTTGGTGTTTGAACACAAATGTGATAAAATAATGGTCGGGAGTGATCGTATGAATGAAGAAGCAAGCTTTTGTAACACTGAAGCAATTACATCAGATAAAGAAGTACTCACAATTAAAGAAATTGAACGAAGTTTACATAAAACATTTAGAAAAGATATCTGGCGACCATTTATTGAAGCCATTCAAACCTATCAACTCATAGAAGAAGGCGATAAAATTGGTGTGGCAGTGTCGGGTGGTAAAGATAGTTTAATGCTCGCAAAGCTATTTCAATTATTACAAAGAACAAAGATGGTTCAATTTGAGATTGAATTTATTTCAATGGACCCAGGATTTAATGCTACCAATCGAAAACTACTAGAAGATAACTATGCACTACTTGGTATTCCTGCAGTGATTTATGAATCAAAGATTTTTTCAGTGATTGATACCATTGCCAAAGATTATCCTTGTTACTTATGTGCTAAGATGAGACGAGGTTCACTTTATGCTAAAGCTAAAGAATTAGGATGCAACAAACTTGCGCTAGGGCATCATATGGACGACGTCGTTGAAACCATTTTACTCAATATTTTTTATGCAGGTAAGTTTGAAACCATGTTACCAAAGCTTGATGCCACAAACTTTGAAGGTATGCAACTGATTAGACCGTTGTATCATGTTGAAGAAAAACATATCATTCGCTTTACTAAGCACATTGGTTTATCACCAATGAACTGTGGTTGTATGGTTGCAGCTAAAAAAACATCGTCAAAAAGAAGAGAAATGAAAGAACTTGTTGAAACATTGTCTTTGACTAATAAAGATGTTAAAAAGAGCATTTTAAGTTCAAGTAAAAATGTTAATTTAGGTAAGATACTAGGGTATAAATTAAGTGATGGTGAAGATGTTGCTAAATAGTTACAAACGTATGAACATTAAATTAAAATAAAACGTAAAAGTGTTATAGAGATTGTTTCGCTTGACTTTATACTTTTTTTGTAGTACTATAGGTTACGTACATGGAGGTGACTTATGCAACAATTAAGTCGAAAGTATGTATTGGCATTTGTTTCAGGCGTCGTTGCTTACTTATCTGTAATGATGTTACTTGGTATCAATACAAGTAAACAAGTGACAGTAGTCGTTGATGGGATTAAACATGAAATCTCAACAACAGACATGTATGTTAAAGATGTTCTTGATGAATTTGTTGTAGATGCAGTGGATCATGCTTACTTATCTAATCAATCAGATGTTGATATGATTCATGATGGTTACACTGTAGAAATACAAACAAAAAAAGCAGTTGATTTGCTTATCAATCAAAACATTACAACAGTCCATACATATGTAAATTCGGTGGCAGATTTGTTAGCAGAGCAAAACACAGCACTCTTACAAACATCGAGTGATGCGTCGCGTTTAGGCGCTGTCGCAGATCAAGAAGTAAAGAATGAACAGTATATTTTAGCGAATGTTTCACCAGAAACACACTTAAATGAACTGTCAGCACCAATTGAACTCATCAAAGAAACGTTTTTAGAGCAATCACATGTGATTGAAATACCAGCTAATGTGGAATACACATACACAAGAGAACTTAATGTTGGTGAAGAACGTGTCATTCAAGAAGGTGTCAGTCAAATACAAGTAGAGAAAAAATTCTTATATTATCGCAATGATGAATTAATCGAAACCACATCAACAGTTGAAGAAGTGCAACAAGCAGGCGCACCTAAGATTATTGAAAAAGGAATTAATTCAACCATAGCACCCCCACAACCATATGGTGTGTGGGATGAATTATCATTTTGTGAAGCGGGTGGACGTTGGAATGCCAATACGGGTAATGGTTACTCAGGAGGGCTTCAATGGTCGCAGTCAACATGGACTAAAGCAGCAAATGCTGTTGGCCTAGGCCATATTCCATATGCGTATCTAGCAACTAGAGATGAACAAATTCTAGCAGCGCAAGCTTGGCTTGAAAAAACAAGTTGGGCGCAGTGGCCATCTTGTTCAGCTAAACTAGGTTTAAGATAAGAGCGAAAGCTCTTTTTTTTGTTCCATAATAATTTATTGTGAAATAAAAAACTGTCCATAATATGGTTATACGAAACCCGTAAATTAAAAAATGATTCCCCAGTCAACATTTAATTAAGAGATAATCATTTTTCAAAAATGAGATAATCTTATTTATAAATTAGACATTATGACACTCAATTATATAAAACTATTTACTAAAAATATTTAGTGTGATATATTAAAAGTGTTTATGACAATCATTCACACAAAGAGGGCGGGGGTAATCTAAAATGAGAAGTCGATTAATGAAAGTATGTTTAACTTCTATTGTGGCTTTAATGATGGTCTTAAGTAGCATGCCATCAAAAAAAATAGAAGCAGCGGTAGGGGATTCAATTGCACAGATATTTCCTGATTCAAATCTTGCACAAGTTGTAGCGAATCAAATTGCAGGCGGTAATGTTCAGGCTACGTTAACCCAGGCAATGGTTGATGGTTACACTTATTTAAATGCCACTTCTAAAAATGTTTCTGACTTAACAGGAATCGAGCATCTCACATCAATTAGTACTGCGGAATTGGGAAATAATCAAATCAGTACCTTACCAGAAGGGATAGGTAATTTAACCAACCTTGTTCGATTGAATCTTTCTACAAATCTTCTGACTTCATTGCCAAATTCAATTGGGCAGCTAAGATCATTGAAATATTTGGAATTAGATGATAACCAACTTACGAGCTTACCAACTAGTTTTGGTGATTTGACAATGCTTGAACAGGTATATTTAAATAACAACCAATTGGTAACACTACCTGAATCCATAGGGAATCTTAAATTACTTAAAGCTCTTCAAGTCACAGATAATCAATTAAGTTTACTTCCAAATAGAATTGGAGATTTGGTTTCACTTGAAACATTGGTTTTACATTTTAACCAATTGGTTGAATTACCTGATTCTATTTCGGGTTTGGCTTCTTTGCAATGGTTGGGATTAGAAAGCAATCAACTAACTGCTTTACCAAGCAACATTGGTCAATTGGATTTATTGGGAAATTTAGAGTTATATGATAATAAATTAGTGACTCTACCAGACAGTATTGGGCATTTAGCTTCACTATTTAGACTAGATTTAGGGAATAATCAATTAATATCATTGCCAAGTGATTTATCTGGATTAGTACTTCTAAACACACTTTATTTAGAAAATAATCAATTAGTATCTTTACCAGACAGTATTGGTACTTTATCAACACTTAGAACGCTAATTCTAACTCATAATCAATTAACCAGTCTACCTGCTACTTTAGTTAACGCAACAAATCTAGGTGTTTTAGACTTAGAGTTTAATTTGTTACCAACTGATTATGCAAATACTTTAAATCAACTAGGAATTCTAGGTGGGCAAGCGTATGCATACAATCAGCGCTTTTTACAAATCAAAAACAATCCTACAATAATGACTATTAGAAGTCAAAATGATTTAAACAATATAGATTATCATGAAATCTTGCGTCTGAGTGATGCTTCCTCATTGAGTCCAAATCATCAATTTGTTTTGGAAAACTATGTAGATGAAAACAACCAACCAGTTGTCATAAGTGACTATTTGCAAGATGGAACTGTGATTAAAGCAGGGAAAGTGTTTGTACAGGTTCGTGCTAAAGGAGAAGGTCTTTTCCCAAATAATAGTAACAATGCAATCTCACAACAATTTATAGAGTTGAATTTTGAATTCCAGGTTGTCGAAAAATACCAATTACTCTTTGATTTGAATGGAGGGGTAGGTACTATACCGACATCACAGTCATTAGCAATTGGAGAAAAGGCATTAGCACCAGTAAATCCAACCAGAGAAGGCTATACATTTAAAAGTTGGAATACAATGCAAGATGGAAGTGGAGAGACTTGGGATTTTACCACAACTGTAATGCCAGCACATGATGTGACTTTGTATGCACAATGGGTAAAAGATACAGTGCCTGCAATTGACTACCAACTTTACTTTGATGTTAATGATGGGCAATCAACAGTTATGACCTCTCAAGTACTAAAAGAAGGAGAAAAGGCATTAGCACCAGTAAATCCAACCAGAGCAGGCTATACATTTAAAAGTTGGAATACAATGCAAGATGGAAGTGGAGAGACTTGG
>CAZWEF010000041.1:0-6477 GCA_964632125.1 uncultured Erysipelotrichales bacterium | reverse complement strand
GATTTTACCACAACTGTAATGCCAGCACATGATGTGACTTTGTATGCCCAATGGGATGTTTTATTAGTCGCAGATAAGCCAGTTCAACAATTGCCTAAAACTGGACATACGAATGTTTTATTAGTCATGAGTTTTGCAATTCTTTCTATTGGATTGTTGGTGATTTTCTTTAAAAAAAATTCGGAGACCGATAAAGCTTGTACTTAATCAAAATAGGTTACAATTGATTTTGAGATATCTTAGGAAAATCATTAAAAATAAGTTTGAAAAAAGATTAATCAATTATCTGATTAATCTTTTATTTTGCTATATGTAAGGACATTGAGAATGGGGTCATTTCTAAACACTTGAACTAGATATAATAAGTAGCTGGATACATCGTGCTTTAAACGAAATAACAACCATTGAGACTTGATGGTTAACTATTTCTTGCGTTGACGTAAATCAATTAAGGCACCTATACACATTCCAATAGCTAATCCAAAAGTTAACTGGTTAAACATCATGCCTACACCTATTCCAATTGCAAGACCAATTAAGAGAAATCTATGTGCTTGTGCTTCCATCCTATCACTCCTTTCTATTAAACTTTTTCAGGTCTATATGAAGGCTGATATTCAAAACTGTTAAGAACGATTGATGATGGACTCATTTTTAAACACTCTAATAGTAAGCATTGTTGCTGCAAGAATAAAGAAGGTAAATGAGCCAAATCCAATCATTAGATGGATACTTTGAAGTTGTCCCTTAATGAGATCAACAACCATTAAAGCAACATTAACATAAGGTATTGCATAAGCAATAGGGGAAACCCCACCTTGACTTAAGAATGAAACCATAAATGATACCAATACTGGAATTAAAGTTAAAGGAACAAGATAGGTATTGGCTTCTTTTGTGCTTTTCGCAAGGATACTTAGTGTGAGTGCTAGCATACTATTGAAGCATACAAGACAAATCATGAGAACAATCAAAATAGCGTAAGAAGAAGGATTAAGACCAATCTTAAATGGCAAATCACTTGGCATCGCTGCTTGTACAGCAAACAACGTCGCAACAAGGGATGTAATGGCTGTGAGTAACCCAACTGTAGCAACAACGATAAATTTACCAAAGATAATACTCATTGTTGAAGCATTGGTTGTAAGTAAAGGCTCAAGTGTACCTCTTTCTTTTTCACCTGCACCAAGATCGACTGCAATGGCATTGATACCTTGTGAAGATTGAAGTAATAAAACCATCGGTAAAAGCAGTGACAACATATAAATTGAAAATGCACCTTCTTTTGTTTCATTTGTTGTCGAAACAGATTCTATTGAAATATTACTTAAAATAGAAGGAGAAAGATTTTGTTGTTTCAGATAATCACGAACCATACTCTCATTCACTTCATTAAATATTGACGTAATGGTTTCTGATTGTTGCATTAACTTAGTTTCAGCAAAATCAAAATGAAGTCTAATATACCCACTCTTCGTAACATCTAATGTTTCAGGGAACGAAATAAACAATGCAACACCCTCTTTTTTAGCCTCTTCTACGGAACTAAACACTTGAACATCAAACTGACCCGATTTTTGTAATGCATCCGTAAATGCATTGGTTTGACTAACCGCCACAGGATTCACTTTAGTTGCATCACCAACAGCATTGTTCATTGAATTAGAAAGAGATAAATACATCACAAAAGGAAACAAGAAAATACCAAGAACCAATGTTGTATAAAAGGACTTTTTATCCTTAAAAAAATCAATCAACTCTTTTTTAGCAATAATCAAAGCATTATTCATTTGATTCACCCCCTAAGATTGAAATAAAAATATCTTCTAAAGACTGATTTTGATGCGTTTGCTTTAAATCATCTAACGTACCATCGTATTTAAGCTTTCCTTGATGAATGATAACAACATCTTCAGCTAACTTCTCTACTTCAAACATATTATGACTTGAGAAAATAACAGTTCTTCCTTCATTTTTACAATCAAGAATGAATGTATGCACCAACTTAGTCGACATCACATCAAGACCAGTTGCTGGCTCATCAAACAACATAATCTTCGGATTATGCACAATAGAACGTGCAATCGATACCTTTTGTTTCATCCCTCTAGAATATTCTTTAACAGGGCGATGAATATAGGTTTGCATCTCAAAGCGGTTCACTAGTGAGTCAATACTATCTTTTGCCTCTTTTTCTGTTAACCCATTTAAACGAGCAAAATACATCATGTTATCAAATCCTGACAGACGATCATACAAAGCAACATCACCACCAAATAAAATACCAATCTTGTTTTTAAATGGATGATGCTTCTTAGATATCTGTTTGCCATCAATGGTAATGGTACCACTAGTTGCTTCAAGTAAACCTGCAACCATTCGAATAGTCGTTGTTTTACCTGCACCATTTTCCCCTAAAAGCCCTAGTATTCTACCTTCTTTTGCAATAAATGATACATCATCAACTGCTTGAACCTTTTTAAAGCGTTTTGATACATGCGTTAATGTTAACATAGTGTCCTCCTTTATTTGTTTAATTCTGATGCTATATCAAATAAATCTTCTATTGGTGTACCAAACACCAGTGATAGCTTATAAGCTAATACGATGGAAGGATTGTATTTACCTTTCTCTAGCGAAACAATTGTTTGTCTGCTTACTTCCACCAAATCGGCCAATTCTTGTTGGGTCATGTTTTTTTGTTTGCGATGCTGTTCAATAAAATTAATCACTACATGCGTCCCTTCAAATAAAAACCTGAACCAATAAAAAGACAAAGCATAACATATTCAAACAACAACAAAACTTTTCCAACCATTGGCTCATTAAATGCAAAAGCGACAATAATAAATAATGCACCCACCAACGGTAAACAACGCATTGCAAAGAGAGCCGCTTTTTGACTGACTAGAAGATTACGTTCGTCACTTAGCTGGTGTTCAAAACGTTTTTTTGTGAGTGGGTGTCGCGTCTTAATAAAATAAACAATCAAAAACACGCAACCAACCGAGATTAACCCACCAAATAAACCAAAAATCATCCCTCTAAATGTTTCACTAAAATACATCTTTAAAACATCATTAAAAATAAAAGCAAGCAACATTCCTAAAACACCAATTGATAATGAAACAAACCCCTTAATGAATAATGCCCTTAAATTAGAAATCATAATACCTCCTATTTACTTAGTTTAACATCCGTATTTCAACAGAACCCTATTTTCGTTTGTTTGTAACCATCTTTTGTCTTGCTAATAAGATGATTGTATTTGAAACCAGTATACTGATCAGTGGTAGGGCTAAAGGCATTTTAAAGACAATTTGAATGAGCAGTACCACAAATAATACCATAATTGAAGCAATGAGGATGCCAGTCACCATTGTTTCAACTTGTATGTCCGTTTTAGTTTTCATCGTTCCTCCTGTGTAGTTTGATACAAACTATCTTGTCAAGTTAACTTTACATATACACTATAACCAATATATGTATCTATGTCAAGTACACTTTACTTTTTTATTTTCTGTTGTTTTTTTAAAACACAAATATCATTGCATTTTTACTGAAAGCTTGTTATACTTGTTCTAGAACCTTTAAATTGGTCCGAGAGACTAGTAAGGCATGATAGAACGATACTCTTTTCATACCTACTAGTAGGTATTTTTTTGTGAAAGGAGAACCATTATGCATCTTTTAGATCTTCGTTTGCTATCAAATAATCAAATTAATCAGCTCATTGAACGCGCATTAGAAATTAAAAAAAATGGTATTCAATTAACATCAAAACCCAAAATCATTGCCCATTTATTTTTTGAATCATCGACACGCACACATTACAGTTTTGAAGTCGCAACCCTTAATTTAGGACATCGAGTGCTCGATATTCAAACATCAAGTTCAAGCATCACCAAAGGAGAAACACTAGAAGATACAATTAGTACCCTTGCATCCATGAATATTGGTGCTTGCATCATTCGTCATCCTGAAAACAAGTTTTATGAAACACTGCTTGATTTCAATGTACCAATCATCAATGCAGGAGATGGAACAGGTAATCATCCGAGTCAATCCTTACTTGATTTGATGACCATTAAAGAGCATTTTGGACATCTTGAGGGCATTAAAATTATGATTGTTGGTGATATTGTGCATTCTCGCGTTGCCCATACGAACATTGAGGTCATGCAAAGAATGGGCATGGATGTGTTTGTTTGCGGGTATTATGATTCTGAATATCAACCTATATCTAAGTCCATTGATGCTATTAATGGTATGGACGTTGTGATGTTTTTAAGGGTACAACATGAGCGACATCAAACCCCTTTATTTGAATCAAGGATGTTGTATCATGAAGCTTTTGGACTTACTAAAGCGCGTTTAGATGTATTGAATCCAAGAACCATTATTATGCATCCTGGACCATTCAATCGAGGTGTTGAACTTTGTGATGAAGCCATTTCATCAAAACAATCTAAGATTCATACCCAAGTAGAAAACGGTGTTTATATGCGCATGGCAATGTTAGAGGAGGTACTAAAAAATGAATAGGATTGTACTAAAACAAGGACAGTGTTTGATTGATGGTGACATTGTTGTAAAAGATATTGTGATTGAAGATGGCATCATTGTTCAAATTGAAAATCATGTTAATGAAACAGGTATTGATTGTACTGGAAAACTTGTGACACCAGGTTTTGTTGATATGCATGTGCATCTAAGAGAACCAGGGTTTGAGCATAAAGAAACAATTAAAACAGGCACTACAGCTGCCCTTTATGGTGGTTATACACATGTTGTTGCAATGGCTAATACGTATCCATGTATGGATGATGTAGAAACTGTTCAGGATTTTAATGAACGTGTGAAGCGTGATGCACTGGTTCATGTATTTACTTACTCGGCTATAACGGAAAAGTTAAAAGGAAAAGTATTGACGGATATAGAAGCACTTAGTCAATGTCCTATTGTCAAGGGGTTTTCTGATGACGGAAGAGGTCTTCAAAGTGAGAACATGATGAAAGAAGCGATGAGACGTGTAAAGAAAGTCAATGGTTTGATTGTTGCACATTGTGAAGATGATGCAGAACTTATACCAAACGGGAGTCTCCATGAGGGCATAAAAGCAAGAGAGCTCAATATTCCAGGCATTAATAGCGCTTCTGAATACAAACAAGTAGAACGTGATTTAGAGCTTGCAGTTGCCATTGGTGTTGATTATCATATTTGTCATATGTCAACAAAAGAGTCAGTGGCCGCACTAAAAAAAAGCCGTCTAATAACACATCACGTGACTGGAGAAGTATCACCACATCATCTTCTATTATCTGAACTAGATGTGACGGGACATAGTCATGATAAGATGAATCCACCACTTAGAAGCATTGAAGACAAAGAAGCACTCATTCAGGGCTTAAATGAAGGGACAATAAGCATTATTGCAACAGACCACGCCCCACATAGCTTTGGGGAAAAGAGTCGTTTTATTATTGATGCACCTTTTGGCATTATTGGCATTGAATTTGCCTTTAGTCTTTTATATACATACCTTGTTGAAACAAATATTGTACCACTAACTACTATTTTAAATGCAATGAGTATTTCACCCGCAAAACGAATAGGCTTAAAACATGGACTTATTTGTGGTTATCCAGCCAATATTGCAATCATTGATTTAGATGAACAGTGGACAATCTCACCAGAGACACTGCATTCAAAAAGCTTTAACACACCCTTTTTGAACCAACAAGTAAAAGGACTTGTTTGGGGTGTATTGATTGATGGTAAACTCACGGAGGTGTCACGATGAAACAAATAGGAGATGTTGTCATTAAATCAAATAAATGTATCGCCCCACTTATTTATGAAATGGTCTTAGAAGGTGAAGTCGCATCATGTATAAAACAACCTGGTCAGTTTATTAATATTCAAATCAATGATGGTATGGACCCATTTTTAAGAAGACCAATTAGTGTCAGTGAATACAATGATCATCAAATGATGATTGTCTACAAAGTTGTTGGAAAAGGAACAAAGCTTTTATCAGAAAAAAAAGAAGGCGATTTACTTAATGTGCTAGTTGGATTAGGTAATGGGTTTAGCATTGGCTCATATCAATCGGTTGTTCTAATAGGTGGTGGTGTCGGCATTCCACCCTTACTTGGTCTTGCTTCTCGTTTATTTAAACAAGGGATTAAAGTCACAACAATCCTTGGCTTTCAAACAAAAGAATCTATTTATTATGAGAAAGAATTTGCCCAATATGGTGATGTTTTAGTTACAACAGATGATGGTTCTTATCATATTAAGGGCAATGTCTTAACAGCATTAAAACAAGTAAAAGAGTTTGATGTTTACTATGCTTGTGGACCAGAAATCATGTTGACAAGTTTAGCTAAAGAACTAAAAAAACCATGTTTTCTATCATTTTAAGCAAGAATGTATTGTGGTACAGGTATGTGTTATGGAT
Organism: uncultured Erysipelotrichales bacterium; assembly: GCA_964632125.1. Taxonomy (GTDB): domain Bacteria; phylum Bacillota_I; class Bacilli_A; order Erysipelotrichales; family CAZWEF01; genus CAZWEF01. The sequence goes on along the minus strand of CAZWEF010000041.1, from coordinate 14 downwards.
GTACCACCAAAACA
>CAZWEF010000040.1:0-15727 GCA_964632125.1 uncultured Erysipelotrichales bacterium | reverse complement strand
TTGCTGGCATTGTATTGGTATTGAAATCCCAATTCTCCCCACTGCCATCTTTTGTGGTATTCCAACCACTAAATGTATATCCAATTCTTTGTGGTGTATTAGGTTCACTTATTAGTGCACCGTACTCAATGTCTTGGGTTTGTGGATCAGTTCCTTCTCCCCCATTCAAATCATAATACAAATGATATTGATTAATATGCCACTGGGCATATAACGTCACATCATTTGCTGGCATTGTATTGGTATTGAAATCCCAATTCTCCCCACTGCCATCTTTTGTGGTATTCCAGCTTTTTAATGTATACCCAAGCCTTTCTGGTGTGATTGGTTCAACAATTCTCTCTCCAACCACAACTGTTTGATTTGGTGGGGTTGGTATTCCCCCTTGTGCATCAAATATAACCGTATATTCATTTGCTTTTATTTGAACTGTGATATCATTTAATTTAACGGCATCATTAACTAATGCATGGTAAACGCCAGATTCAACTACGATGTAACGATACCCAGTGCCAACAATTTCGTTACTTTGATTGATCCATTTAATGTCTTGATTGGTTAGGCTAATCGGATTATCGATTAAATCCAACCACGTATCTTCATCTTGACTATACCGTTTAATTTCTGGAATATATGTGTTTACAACAAGTTCTTGAGTTTGGTTATATGCCAAATCATAGTAATCAAGCGTACCTTCTATATAATCAATGGATACATTATTTAGTGCATACAAAGAGGTAGTCGCAACAGTAATCCCTTGCATCGCATTTGCATTTAATGCATTGATGAGACTTTGTGCAGTTGAAATGTCCGATAAAAAAATCTGTGTAAGTGGGCTATTTGAAAACACATTTTTACCAACCATTGACAAGTTACTTTTGATGACTACGTTTTCTAATTTATTGGCTGCAAAAGAATAGTCACCTATTTTTACAAGGTTTTCTGGAATTTCTATACTTTTTAACTGATTAATCGCAAATGCATAGTTCCCAATGGATGTTAATGTCGATGGGAGTGTTATTTTTTCTAATGCATTAAAAGCAAATGCATCATTTCCTATTGTCGTAATGCCTTCTGACACAACAACTGTTCTTAAGTTTTTGTTATAGAAACTTGAAAATCTAACTTCTTTTACACTGTAATCAACATTATTGTAACGAACAGAAGATGGAATAACAATGTCTCTAGACACGCCTGAGTAGGCAACCGTTTTTGCAGTTAATGTTGTATCATCTAATTCATAAACAATACCACCAATCGTCGTATTGACAATCGCCTTTGGCGTAAATAAAGTGCCAACTGTGTGGTGTGGTGTGTTTTTTTCGATCCTAACAGCGTTTATTGTTTGAAATGAATTGATTATAAACAAGCTCGAAACTACGCTTAGTAAACAAATTTTTTGCTTGTTAAACATTTTATCACCTTCCTTATTTTATTATTTTTTAAAATATCCTTCCCTATTTTAACACATTTTATGGACTTTTAAAAGTCCATGCCCTTTATAGATTTCAATAATACTAACCTACTTCTTTCATCTAGTAAATAAGAAATGCTTACAATTGTACTTAAATTGATAGTAAGTAATTGTTTGTATGACTGAAAAATATATGTTATCCTTAAATGTGTAATATAACCCCTATGTGACCTTTTATATAGGGGGTTTTTTGAACCAAAAGAAAGGATGGATTAGATGGAACTTTGGGATGTTTATAACAATGATCGGACAAAAAGTGGGAAAACAATGATGAGCGGTCAACCATTTGATAAAGACGCATACCACTTAGTTGTTCATGCTTGTGTGTTTAACTCAAATAATGATATGTTGATTCAACAAAGACAACCATTCAAAAAAGGTTGGCCAAACATGTGGGATATATCAGTTGGTGGTAGCGCGATTGAAGGGGAAACGAGTCAACAAGCTATTCAAAGAGAAATAAGTGAAGAAATCGGATTGGAGATAGAATTGAAGCAAGTTCGTCCTCACTTAACCATTAATTTTGATGTTGGATTTGATGATATTTATTTAATTGAACATGATGTTAATATTGAACAGTTACAATTACAATACGAAGAAGTTCAACAAGTTAAATGGGCAAGTGTTGAAACAATCATTGCAATGATTGATGCTGGTACCTTTATCCCATACCATAAAAGTCTAATACAGCTTTTTTTTGATAGTAGGAAGTTTTATGGTTGTCACAAACATGATGACTAAAAACAGTGGTTCACACTGTTTAGTCAGATGCTTTGAAATTATAGATTGGTTTTAGCACTTTAAGAATGGTCGCGGTTGGTTCAATTCTAGTGACAATATCTTTCATATCTTTATAAGCCATTGGGCATTCATCTAGTGTTTGATTGTTGATTGTTGACGAATAAATGCCTTTCATTGACAAAGCATACTCATCTAATGTAAACTGTTTCTTTGCTTGTATCCTACTATACAATCTACCTGCTCCATGAGGTGCAGAACAATTCCAATCCTCATTGCCTTTACCAAGACATAGTAAACTTCCGTCTCTCATGTTCATCGGAATCAAGATCATTTCGTTTAGTTGAGCTGATACAGCGCCCTTTCGTATCATGTTTGTCGTCAAATCAATATAATTATGCACAGTTTCAAAACAATCAAAGTCATGCAAAGATTTTTCAAACAGATGGTTAAGTATGATTGAAGCAATCTTTTCACGATTACGGGTTGCAAATTGCTGACAGAGCCCCATATCATTTAAATAATCGGCTTTACCTTGACCAGTTAAGTAGCTAAGCTCTGGGTGTTTCACCATTTTAAGCTCATATTCTGCTTTTAAATCTTGAATGGCTTGTTCCAATAAATGTTCTTTATTTTGTTGTTTATAACCGGCGATGAGATTGTTTAAGTCTTGTTTGTAATTACTTTTACCACTTAGTTGATCAATTGCTAAATGTTGATAGTAATCAGCTACTTGTTTCCCTAAATTTCGACTTCCTGTATGGATAACCAAATAATGATTGCCTTCATCATCAACATTTACTTCAATGAAATGATTACCCCCACCAAGTGTTCCCATACTTTGACTAAATCGTTTTTCATTCTTTAGATACGGTAAGCATCGAATATTTGATAATAAATCAACTTTCGCTAATGGATGCACATGTACATCTCTCCCACTTGGTATGTATTGGTGAATAATCGCATCTAGCTTATCTAAATCAATTCTCTTTTGTCCGAGCATGATTGTCAACATACCACACCCTATATCAACGCCCACAATGTTTGGAATAACAACATCCTGAATGTTTGCAGTAAACCCAATCACGCATCCCGCACCTGCATGAACATCTGGCATAATTCTAATTTTAGCATCCTTTGATAGTGGTTGATCAATCAACAATTGAAGTTGTTTGATTGCTAGTTCATCAACTAAATTTGAGTATATTTGAGCAGTTGCATACTTCCCTTTTATTTCAATCATCTTCATCTCTCCTTTGTAAAAGTTCTAGAAACAATTGATTTATTGCTTCTTTGTGGTTGACTTCCACGTAATTTAAATCATTAACTATTTGTTTTAATGTTGTTAACTGATTATTTATGTACTGATCTATATGCTCAAGTCTTTTAATCCATTGCGATTCTATACTACTTGTTTTAAGGACAATCAATTGTCGCACTACATCTTTCATATCTTCATCTAACATTGTTTCAACAAGTTGCTCAAATGGTACAGGAGGTGGCGTTTGATTAGATAGGATCCATTGACATGCTAAGATTGGTCTTAAGACATAAAAGTATTGCTTTACTTTAATCATGTCCTGTTTTTGATTATGTTTATAGTTATTATAAGCGTAATTTAAGTAATGGTACAGACCAGGTTTTTGTTGATAAAAGTCTAAACGCTTATGCTTTAATACCTCGAACTCAGGTGTAGACATGTAAACAATTGGTGAGTCTAACCATTCGTATAAGGTTGGATTTGATGTACTCATAAGTTTCATTGCCTTCTTTAAATCCCAACCATTGATGTCTAAATCATCAGCAATAGGAAGCTCTATGACATCTCTAGTTTTGTCGACTCTTAGATAATGATTTAATTTATGAACATACACAAAGCGCACATCATAATCACTATCAGGTGAAGCAAAGCCCCAAGCTCTGCTTCCTGATTCTACTGCGAACAGTACTTTGACATCATATGTTTGTTCAACTTCTTTTAATGCTTCAAGGATACGTTCCTTCATTGTTTCACCCCTTTAATAATGAAGTCATTGTCGTAAGAATATCATTTTGGGTTCCAACATTGATTTCTCTAACATTTTGACAAATACGTTCTACGTATTCAAGTTCTTTTAATTTATACAGTGTTTTGTTTTCATCCATTAACTTCGCGGTATTAAGTAAACTTCTTGTTGATGCAACTTCTTCACGTCTTGTGATCACATTCGCTTGTGCTTTCTTTTCTGCAATCAATACAGTGTTCATGATTTCTCTTATTTCACCTGGTAAGATAATGTCTTTTACTCCAGCATCTTCAACATGCATATATAATGATGCTTCTTTTTCTTTTAGTTTTTCAAAAGCATATAAAGCAATACCTTCTTTGTTTTCAAGTATTTCATCCAAGCGATACTTACCAACATACGCTCTTAATGCCAGTTGCAGTGTAACATGCATCATGTTTTCAAAGTCCTCTACCTCTGTCACTAGTTTAACGTAGTCAATAATTTTATAACGACAGACAAAGTTAATACGAAGTGCCACTTTATCAAGTGTTAATAGTTCTTGTCCAACAAGTTCCATTTGTTTTAGACGCGTATCAACGATGACTATTTCCAAGTCATTATGGTTAAGCCAAAAATAATGGTGACCTTTATCTAATACGCGTTCAATTTTACCATTGATGATTACAATACCCTTTTGATACTCAGCAATGATTTCATGACGATACAAATCATGTGGAATGGATTCAAATACATGTTTTGGCATGTCATCACTTACATAGTTATCTCGTATTGATATTGTAAGAAATTGATGGTTTTGATAAGCTTTAAAGAATGCATAAGTTCCTTTAGTTAAACATGCAGCAAATTGATCATTGATATAATGAAGGACAACCATTTCATCCGATACTTGAATACATTCTAATTCACTTTTTAGTAATTCATGGTTCATGGCAATTTCTACAGGTAAAGTTTCACTTCTAAACGGTTCAAAAACATTCATGACTTCAACTGTGTAGCCACTTAAGTAGTAGTTATGAAGACCAGGGTTTAAGACTTTGGTTAGTTTTCCATATCGATATAGTAATCCTTTTTGATTTTCTTTTATCATTTTTTTCATGTTCATTTCCTCCTTTGTTTTAAATGATTCATTAAACGATGACGGCATTGATTTAAGTTATTATCGTACTTATTCGGAAGTAAACTTTGGCATAAGTAGTCTAAGAGCGGTATCCATCAAGGACAAGGTCATCATTTAATTTGAACAAGTCTGAATCATTTGTTTTTACTTTCTATTTTATTTACCAAATTGAACTTAAAAGGTTCATGCAGGACTCGAACCTGCGAAACAAGGATGATGGAATACCATTTGGTATACCTTTGGCACCACATTTGCATCAAGCAAAACTTCCTTGTGTCTACATCATAGCCTATAGCACATGATTTATCGTGGAAAAAAAGTTGCGAACTGATTTAGTTACACAACTTTATTTGTTTATGAATTCGATTTTTTAGTTGATGAATAAACGTGTCAGGACCCAAGACTTTAATCATTGGACCAAATGATAGAATACGAATCAAGAGTTCGGTTTCATCCGATTGAAAATACGTAATCAAAATACGATAGGTTAGTGAATCTATTTGTTTTGTTTCTTTTTTGTAGTTAGCAAATGATGTGAGTAAACGTTCTAATGCATTACGATAATCTTTCAACTCAAGTTCAATCCATGCTTGTTGACGTTTAATTAAAGTAGTATGTTTATAAACATCTTTTGTTATGACTAATGATTCAATCCTTGCAATATTGAAGATATATTCTTTGTGTTGCCTTTTACATAAAATACGAAAACGATCTTCTTTAGCTGAATACTCAATCTTATCAGGAAAATAGATACCTTCGATTCGCTTGTCTTTACCACTTGTATAAATCATTTTGATTGCTTTAGAATGTTTTACTGCTTCTAAAATAATTTTAAAGTGTGCAATGTATTGAGGGTCACTGTAAGGATCCCCATTTTTAAATACATCCATTGTATAAAACATGTTTGGATTATAGAGTGGCTCTACATCTATGAGTGAACTAGGCATATCAATAAATAGTTGTATACGTTGATCTAAAAACATTGATTTTAAAAAAGCACGCTGGATGTCAGTTAGTGGTAGATGGGGTTGATGAAGCAGTGGTGTTTGAAAGTCTTTTGTAATCAGTGCCCATTCTTCTTGTTTAATTGAACTCGAAATAAACCAAAAACTTTCTTGAAAAGCATTATTCTCAATCACTTCTTTCATGATTTGGTCATTTAATTGTTGTGTTTGAGATAACTCAATCAAGTGTTCCATCACCTTGTAATAGACACTGTAAACTTCACTAAACAACATCTTGATCACCGCCATACATCGCCAACATTCGATTTAAATCATCATAAAACAAACTGATTACATGGGTGTTGGTTCCTTCTAGTTGAATGATTCTACCAATGAATGTGCGAATCCAAGGCAACATTTCCATCGTATCATAAACATCAATGTCGTATTGATACACACCTTCTTCAACAAAGGTTAAAACACCATGTCTTCCTTCATTTTCAATACGATTGATGATATAGCGCTCTTCAAAAGAAATCGCAAGTCGAATAGACAAATGTTCAAGCTTTTTTTGATCACCATATGAACTACCCCAAGTAAATGCTTCTAATTGCTGATAGCGAAGATGAATGGCTTCATAATGACTCACTTCATTCATGAGTGTCACGTGTTTTACATGATCGAGTCGTATGTTTCTGAATCGGCTATTGTAATACAAACACAAATAGCGTCTACCTGTTTGAACACTAATCAATATCTTAATTGGAACACCATATATGTCACTTGTTTGACTGTTTTTTCGAACATCAATTCGAATTTTCTTTTTCTGGTTCATTGCTTGAACCAAACTTAATACAACTTCACTTTCTAATGCATGCATAATATAGTGGTGTTTAAATCGGAATACATCATTTTGTTTACCAATCTTATCAAGTAAGTAGTTACCAACAACACCTAGTGGTGAAACTTCTGAAAAGAAACATAAGCTGTCATGAACAGTATTTAAATCAATCGTATCTTTGGTGATTGAATAAACAACTTTTTTTCCTTGTTTGTTACTTGATAGAAGACCAAGTGACTCATACTCATTAAGTTTTTTTCTAATAGTTGATAAATCTAGTAGCATAGGTTGATTAAAATAGTTTGTATAATGTTCATCCATTTTCATCATGAGTTCAGGTGCACTTAAAGCTTGGTATTCTTTGAGTAAATCAAAGATATAAAAATGCAATGATATATCATTTTTAGTAAAGCTTTTCGCTTTAAAAGCGCGATAAAGTGGATTCGTATCTAAAGTAGCACAATCTGCTTCAATCGCTATTTGTTTACCTCGTTCATCTTTAGTATAGGTTATGTATTCAGCTAAATAACTTTCTATTCTTCTTTTTTCATTATCGTAGCTTCTTGTACTCCTAACATTGAATTGTCCTCGTGTGTTATAGCCATATAAGTAAAAAGAATGTATGTAGTCTCTTACTTTATCAAACTTTTTGATTTGTTCTTGATAGTCACTCATAGAATCACCCCACATCCTTATTATACATAGTTTATAAATCATAAACAATGTCATGTTTGTTTCAGTACATTCAAGAAGTGGTCCTCTATAAACCTTTTTTCTACCAAATAATGGTCTTTTGATAGGACAACTTCATATAGAAATTGGCATTCAAATGAATAAATGTGATCATGGTCATCGTGTTTATACGTCATTTGTTTATAAAAAGATGTTGAACAAGCATCGCTTCTATGTTAATAAGAAGACTTTTTAGCACGATCAATTGATTAAATCATCGTCATTAAAACATTTAACAAACCTATGCATAACATCACAATTATAGGACTTAGTTTCATCTTTCTTACTAAAAACAATGCTAAAGCAACAAATACAACATGAAGATAGTTTAATTCACTTAGCACCAAGTTTTTTGAATGGCCAAAGAGTGAAAGCATGAGAATGGATAAACCTGCACCAAAAATAAGTGCTACAACTGTTGGCCTTATGCCCTGTAGCATCCCTTGAATGGCATCTAAATTTTGATATTTGAAGTATAAATAACTAAGTAAAGATAAGATTAAAAAGGATGGTAAAATAACACCTATTGTTGCGACAATTGAACCTGATGTTCCTGCAACTTTGGTTCCAACAAAAGTTGCTGCATTAAGTGCTATTGGTCCTGGGGTCATTTCTGCAATGGTAATGACATCAGTAAATGTTTTAAGTGATAGCCAAGCATGATTGACCACCACTTCATTTTGGATGAGTGGTAATGATGCGTACCCACCACCAATACTAAATAAACCCACTTTAAAGAAGCTAATAAAGAGTTCAAGATAGATCATGCTTCTTCCCCCTTTCATAAAACATCAACATCAAACCAACCAATGCAAAGACAATGATGACTAGCATCACATTGATTTTAAAAACATAACTCGCAACAAAAGCAATGATAAATAATACGATATTTCTTAGGGTATTGGTTTTTGTTACTTGTTGGAACATCGTGAGACAAACATTCAATATAATAGCGGCTACTGCTGCTTGCATGCCAATCATCATGGTTGAAATAATCTTATTGCTTTGAAAAAAATCATAGAACATAGAAATGAGCGAAATGATGACGAGTGGTGGTAAAGATGTACCAAGTGTTGCTACAAGAGCGCCTTTTAACCCACTCAATTTATAGCCAATCATGATTGATGCATTGATGGCTAAAGGACCTGGGGATGATTGTGCGATGGCCACCAAATCAATCATTTCTTCTTCTTCAATCCAATGAAGTTCATCCACAAATCTTTTTTTAAGTAATGGGACAATGACATACCCACCACCAAAGGTAAAAGCACTGATTAAAAGTGTTTCTTTAAATAGTTTTAAATGATGTTTAAATGGTTTCATTGATTCACCTCTCTTATAGTATACATCTTGACAATATATAAGTAAAATACTATATTTAGTATATACATTATAATAAATTAATTATGGAGGATAACATGACACTAAGACATTTTCATATCTTTATAGAGGTTGTGAAACAACAAAGTATGACCAAAGCTGCAAGTCAATTGATGATTGCACAGCCATCTGTATCACTTGCCATTAAAGAATTAGAGAACTATTACGATGTCAAATTATTTCATCGCATGAAAAAGAAGCTTGAACTAACTAGTCAAGGTAATTATTTATATGAACAACTATTAAGTATCATGACATTGCTTGAAACAACCAAAAATGTTTTAAAAGAAGAGCATCAAGCCCATAGTCTAAAAATAGGATTTAGTTTAACCATTGGGACTGCTTATTTACCCACCTATTTAAAGCATCATCATCATCAATTAATGACACATATTGATAATTCTCAAAACATCATTCATCAAGTAATGAATGGATCTTTAGATTTTGGTTTCATTGAAACACCTATCCATGATAAAGATCTCCTTGTACAAGGGATTGCAAGTGAAGAATTGGTAGTCTTTTCATCAAAAAAAAGTCACTTAAATAAGCAACTTAGTTTTCATGATTTAGTTTCATATCCTTTAATTCTTCGCGATACTTCAAGCGGTACTAGAGCCATCATTGATTATCATTTTAAAAACCAACATCTTTTTTACCAACCCATCATAGAAAGTGCTAATTCTCAAGCCATCATTGAACTTGTTAAAGAAGCGATAGGTATTTCTATTTTACCAAAAAAACTCATTCCTCATGACATGTTTATGATTCATGAATTAGACATTGATTTGCATAAACCATTTTATTTTATTGTTCATAAGAATCGTTATTTAAGTCCTTATGCTCATGAATGGATTGATTCATTTAGTGATTATTTAAAGAAAGAAGCATCAGAATTTAAAGCGATTTAGTCGCTTAAGAATATTTTCTTCTAGTATGTGCTTTGTATGCTTATTGAGGCATTTGATACGATTTTAATTTTAAATCTTTTTATAACTTTGCTTATATGTGTGTTTAAACGCTTGACAAATAAGTAACTATTTTTTAAAATAGTATTAGCACTTGGGTATAATGAGTGCTAATAAAACTAGAAAGGATGATTTTATGATTAAACCTGTTAAGAAATATTTATTGTTGGAAAAAGTAAAAATTGAAAACATCTCGAAATCAGGAATTATCTTATCTGAAAGTAAAAGTGATGAAAAAAATGTTGCATTGGTGATAGATGTTGGAGAAGATGTAACAGAAATTAAAAAAGGAAATAAAGTAATCTTTGAATCCTACAAAACAAAAAATATTTCACATGAACAGCAAGACTATTTAATTTTAAGTGAAGATGATGTTCTTGCAATCGTAGAATAAAATGTTTTAAAAGGAGTTGATATTATGAGTAAAGAAATTTTAGCGAATGAATTATCACGTAAAAAGTTACAAGATGGCGTTAATAAACTTGCAGATGCTGTAAAAGAAACATTAGGTCCAAAGGGAAAATATGTTGTTATTGATAAACCATATGGTTCCCCGCTTATAACAAATGATGGGGTAACGATTGCTAGAGAAATTGAATTAGAAGATAAGTTTGAAAATATGGGTGCAAAACTAATCAAAGAAGCTTCTTCTAAGACAGAAGAATTAAGTGGTGATGGTACTACAACTGCCACTATCCTAACTCAAAGTATCTTGAATCAAGGTCTAAAATATGTAAATAATGGTGTAAATCCTAGAAGTATAAATATAGGTATTGATAAAACAACAAAAGCTCTAGTAAAAGCCCTAAAAGAGTTATCAAAGCCAGTTTGCAATAGTATAGAAGTTAAAAATATTGCAGCAGTGAGTGCCAAAGATGAAGAGATTGGTAAAATTATTTCTGATGCAATAGATAAAGCAACAAAAGATGGTGTTGTTACAGTAGAAGAAGGCAAGAGTTTTGATACAACTGTAGAAGTAGTGAATGGATATCATTTTAACAACGGTTATGCTTCGCCTTATATGGTTACAGACAAAAAGAGTATGGTTGCTATTGTAAATAATCCATATGTTGCACTTTTTAAAGAAAAAATTAATCACATTCATGAAGTATTACCATTGTTAGAAAAAGTAATGGAAACAAATAGAGAGCTCATCATGATTGCTGATGATTTTAGTGAAGACGTCATTACAACAATTGTGATGAACCGTCTACGTGGCATTTTAAACATTACTTTGGTTAAAGCTCCTGGGTTTGGTGAAAGTAAAGATAGAGAGTTAAAAGACTTGAGTATGTTACTAAATTGTCAAATCATTGAAAAAAATACAGACATAAAAACGATTACCTTAGAAAGTTTAGGAAGTGCAGATCGTTTTGAAATAAGGAAAAATCAAACGATTATTATCGTTGAAAAAAGTGATGCATTGCTAGAATATGTTGAAGAGTTAAAACAAAGTGATCGTCAAGATAAAGAACAGCAAATCGCAAAACTTGTAGGCGGTATTGGTGTCATTAAAGTTGGTGCAAGTACTGAGTCAGAAGTTAAGGAAAAGAAAGCAAGGGTACAAGATGCATTGCAATCAACTAAAGCTGCTATGGATGAGGGTATTGTTTCAGGTGGTGGTCTTGCATTACTTCAAGCAATGCAAAAGGTTAAAGTTGATTTCGAAAATGAAGAAGAGAAACTAGGTTTTGAGATTGTCAAAAAAGCAATAGAGAATCCTTTAAAACAAATTGCAATAAATAGTGGTGATAATGGAGACATAATTTTAGAAAAAGTTTTAGAAAAAGAGTGTCAATTAGGTTATGATGCAATCGACGGAACGTTTAAAGATTTAATCTGCGCAGGTATTATCGACCCTGTAAAAAATATTCGAATTGCGTTGGAAAATGCTAGCTCAATTGCAAGACTAATTTTAATGACAAGTGTCGCAATTGTAGATGGTAAGGAATCTTAAATATCAAATAAAGGAACCAATTTTGGTTCCTTTTAGTGTTTAAAATCCAAATAAATGAGGTGAATGTAGCACAGTCATCTTTTTCATCATTAAGGTTTATAGTAAGTTCTAATTCATTTAAATGATTGATTTAATTGAATGCTAATATTTCTTTAGTATTTTGTATTGGGGCTAGTGCATGAGCAATTTATGACGTTGAATAATACATGAATTGGCTAATCACTGAGTATTTAAGTAGTGTCATACACTTAATAAACCCCGACTCATGTTCAGTTCGGGGTTTTAAATAGAATGATTTATTGATTGTTTACTTCATGTACTAGATCAGCATATGGTAGTGCATCTTCACCTATCACTTCATCAATGTTTTTAATGAGTTTTTTGATTGTTTTTATGAAAGATTCTATTTCATTTGGGCTCATGTCTTTCATGAATTTTGATGACACAATTTCTTGAACTTTGATTGATAATTCTTTATCAACGAGTATCCCTTTTTTGGTGGCCTTAATAATCTTGGCACGCTTGTCAAGTTCATCAACTTCTAATGATACTAGATTTTCGGATTCTAATTTGACTAATAATGCATTAATCGTTGATTTAGATTTGCCTTCAATGGCTACCAAATCCTTTGCATATAGTTTTCCAGGATAGTGAACTGCAGCCATTAAAATTTTAAGATGTGCTAATTCAAAACTGTAGCCTTGTTCAACAATGATCTTATTGATTATTTTTTTTTGTTTTAATGATGCAATCATAATTAATGCACCCATATCCATCATGCCATTTTGCATAGAATCACCTCAGTTCGCTTATATTATACCACAATTATTCATATCGCAGAGATTCAATTGGATCTAATTTTACTGCTTTTGCTGCAGGTTTATATCCAGCAATCACACTGACAACAATTGACAGTAAAATACCTACTAAGACATAGACAATATTAATACTGATGATATTGATGCCAATCATTTGTTTAAGTGATAAATTGATGAGCAGTGCCAGAATGCATGCGCCACACACACCAATTGCACCACTAATGAATCCGATGATACCTGCCTCACCAATAAAAATGGTTCTAATATCTTTACGTCTTGCACCAATTGCTCTTAAGACACCAATTTCTTTGGTTCTTTCAACAACGCTGATATACATGACAACAAGGATCATAATCGATGAAACCAATAATGAAATACCTGCAATTCCTGAAAGAATCAATGTTGCAATCGATATATAGTCATTCATCGTCTTGATTGTTTCTTCTTGAGTTGATCCATGATAACCCATTGACTTGATTTGACTCGCTAGTTCAATGGCAGCATTTTCATCCTTGGCATGTAATACAACTGATGTCGGATTATAGGTTTTACCGTTATTTTCATAAATACTTCTCATGGTTGTATCATTCATCATAATCGTTGATATGTTCTCTAAAATGACAGAGTTAGGTCGAACAATGCCACTAATCGTTAAGGTTTCTTTGACACCATCAACACCACTTAGAGTTAGAGCAACCTCACTACCAATGAGTTGATTAATTTGTGATGCATCACCAACTAATTTTGTTGCCGTTGATTCAGTTAACACGATTTCTCCATCTTCAGGTAATTTCCCCACGACAACTTCTTGCGCTTGACTCAAGTCTGAAGTCACCATCATGAGTGATATCGTCTCACGATCAGATTTTAAGATTGAATTGCCTTGAATAGTCGAATTTGTTGTATAACTAGAAACGCCATTTAAAGCTATTAACGCCTCGATCTCACTTTGACTAAACTGTAATGAAGATTGATCAACCGTTCCCCCAGTAGGTCCAAAGGAACTTCCTTTGGTTGCGGTCACATTTAATGTATCCGTATTACCAATAAGCTCATTATACAAATACGTTTTAACCCCACTTCCTAGTCCAAGAATCAGTACCACGCTCAGTATACCAATTGATCCTCCGATTGATACAAGTAAATTTCTTTTCTTATTTCTCATAACATTTTTAAATGAATGTTTGATAGCAGATAAGAAGGATAGCCCTTTGTTTTTCTTTTCTTCTAAGACAATGTGACTCGTATCTTTGTTGTTGACAACATCACTCACTATCTTGCCATCATCAATTGCAATAACACGATCACATTCTTTAGAAACACGTTCAGAGTGTGTTACAATGATGATCAGTTTACCCTCACTTGCAATCGATTTAAGTAAATCCATAATCTCTTGTGATGTTTGTTTATCTAAAGCCCCTGTTGGTTCATCCGCTAAAATAATTTGAGGATCATTCACAAGACTTCTAGCAATCGCAACACGTTGTTTTTGACCACCTGAAAGCTGTGTTGGTCTTTTAAGCATGTGATCTTTAAGCCCTACTTTTTCAAGCATTGATACTGCAATTTCTCGTTTTTCAATCTTACTTTTACCAGTTAGATCCATCGCAATTTCAATGTTCTCTAAAACAGTTAGTGTAGGAATTAAGTTAAACGATTGAAAAATAAACCCTAGCACATTCTTTCTATAGTTGTCTAGATTTTGTTCTTTCAATTTCTTTTGATTAACTAAGACATCTCCTTCATAATCACTATCCATACCTCCAATAATATTCATCAAGGTGCTTTTCCCACATCCACTTTCACCAATGATTGCAACAAGTCCTGATGTATTAAAAGATAGATTAAAATCATTAAATACTTCCTGTTTATAGTCTTTTGATATTTTGTAACTCTTTTTTAAATGATTAATTTCAATAAATGACATGTTGATTCTCCTTTATATTAGTTCGTTATAGAACTATATTACAACACACCTTCTTATAAGTCAACAAAAAAAGTTTTATATCGAACTAATATTTATTTTGACTTTTATAATTATAGTTAGTATACTAACTATAATGGAGGTGTTTATATGAATGTAGCCTATCTTTTAATGTCAGTATCTAAGAAATTAAAATATGATTTAAATCTAGCTTTACAAACCATTGAAATGACTGCACAACAATTTTCAGTCTTACAACATATTGCACAGTTATCAAAGTATCAAGCTGTCAGTGCAATTAATTTAGCGCATCACTTGGATATGGATAAACCAACCATCTCAGGTATATTATCTCGTCTTGAAAAAAAGGGATTGGTTTTAAAAGAGTCCCATCCAGAAGATAAAAGAGCTTATGTTCTAAAATTAAGTGAAGATGGCTTATTAAAACTTAAAGACTGTACAGTCATTGCAGATCGCGTCTTAAACGAATTTTTAACACCGCTATCGATATCTGAAAATCAATTTTTAATAGACATCTTAAATAAACTGAATAATGAAAGGAAGTAATAGTTTATGGGAACCATTTTAATTATAGGAGCAACTGGAAACATAGGATCTGCAACGGTTCATTTCTTAATGCAACAAAAAGATATAAAGCTTGTGATTGGAACACATGATATTGATAAAGCAAGAGGATGTTTTAGTCAATATCAAAGCATTGAATATCGTTTATTTGATTTCTTGAATCCAAGTACATTTTCAAAGGTACTCGAAAACATTGATAAAGTATTTTTTGTGAGACCCCCTCAACTATCTAAACCTAAGCAG
>CAZWEF010000039.1:2205-16030 GCA_964632125.1 uncultured Erysipelotrichales bacterium | reverse complement strand
GGGGGTGAAAACATGAACAATCAACTAAAAAGAATCGTGACACAATTATCAGTTGTATTTGGTCTTGTTGCTGCCATTGATTTTATTTTTGGGATGTTTTACTACAAGCAATTGATAGATGCTAATTTAACATTAATTCAAATATCATTTATTGTGTCTTCTTTTTCCTTGTTTCTAGCTATATTTGATTTTCCTTCAGGTAATATATCTGATCTTTTAGGAAGAAAGAAAACAACTGCAATAGGCATCATATGTTGGGGTATTGGGCTCATTGCTTTTTCAATCTCACAGTCATTTAATTATTTTATATTATCCATCATCATATTATCACTAGGTCAAGCACTGTATAGTGGTAGTCTCACCTCATGGCTATCAAGCTACTTAGACACCCATCAACAAACATCTTTTTGGTCTTCAATTATGGCAATCATTGCACATAAACGAAACTTATTTAAGTTTGTTGTAAACGGATTAACACTTTTATTGTTTAGTGCTATATCACTTAATTATATGGGTATTGGAGGATTCATTTTTATTGTTCTAGGTATTTTATTACTGATTAGTCCATATGAAGATAACTATGGTAAACAAGAACTTCATCTTTACGCACTTGTTCAAGACAACTTTAGCTTCATTAAGCAAAACAAACAAGTAAGGCAGCTTATGCTTATTCAAATACTTTCTGCAATCTTTTTCTCAATCTTTTTTCTTTCTTTTCCATTTAGAGCTATCAAGCATTTTCATTTAAGTAGCCATACATTACCCTATTTTTATTTTGCCTTTAACTTATTCATTTTAATGGGAAGCTTTATCTACAATCGATTGCTCATAAAACGATTTCAATTAAAGACAATTCTATCATTAAGTATGATTCTAGGGATGTTTTCAATTTGCTTAATGCTACTGACAAATAACATCATCATGTTTATGATTAGTTTGTGTTTGTTTGAATGGTTTTTCATTATCAAACAAATATCATTTAACACCATAGAATATCAATATTATCCCGATCAAAGGAAAGCAGCTTTAACATCGGCAATCAGTTCAGTAACATCAATCTTCGCATCCATCTATTTAGTTGTGGTTGGTGTTTTGTTAAAGTACTCACTGGGGCCTTTGTTGCTTATCTCAATGGTGCTTATTTTTGGCTTGTTGACTTTAAAAACGATTGACTTATTAAAACGAGGAAAACACTCTTAAATAGATGCTTTTTTTAGTTTGTGTGATACAATAGAGGTAATGAGGAGGATGAATATGAATAACATGATAAGACTTGCAAAGCAAAGAAGAAGTATTTATGATTTAATGAGTGAAATAAGTATATCCGATGAACAGTTAGAAACGATTTTAAAAGATGCAGTGATGCATACACCATCAGCATTTAATTCTCAAACAAGTCGTGTCCTTTTACTATTAAAAGAAGATCATTTACATTTTTGGGATTTAGTGTTTGACCAGTTAAAACCAATGGTTCCTGAACATCGATTAAATTCGACAAAGGAGAAAATTGAGTCCTTTAAAGCTGGGTATGGAACGATTTTATTTTTTGAAGAACAAACTACCATACTCGATTTACAAAATCGATTTAAACTATACGCAGAACAGTTCCCAATATGGTCTATGCAAGCAGCAGGGATGTTGCAATATGTTGTTTGGACAGCACTTGAAGAAGAAGGTATAGGTGCCTCATTACAACACTATAACCCAATAATTGATGATGTTGTTCAAACTATGTGGTCAGTGCCAAAAGCATGGCATTTGGTTGCGCAAATGCCTTTTGGAAACATCAAAGCACCGGCCAAAGAGAAGTCTTTTTTACCAATTGAAGAACGTTTCTTTGTTGGGAAAGTAAGTCAACAATGAAAGGTCCAGTATGTTTTATTGGACATGGAAGTCCAATGAATGCCATTGAAGACAATGTTTACACACAAAAATGGATAGAGCTTGCAAATTCAATGGCACTACCAAAAGGGATTGTTGTCATTTCAGCACATTGGATGACAGATGGTTTTGCCATCAACAACCAATCAAATATCAAAACAATTTATGATATGAGAGGCTTCCCACAACCACTATATGACATTGTCTATAACGCAAGTAGTGATAAACACGTTGTCAATCAAATCATCGAACATATTGCTACTCCGATGCATATAGATAATCATTTTGGTTATGATCATGGTGTTTGGAGTATTCTTTACCGCATGTATCCAAACCCAACGTTCCCTATCATACCAATCAGTATATCGTTTACAAATAATAGGCAAGATCATTTTGAACTTGGCAAACAACTTCGATTTGTAAGAAAACTAGGTTATATGATTATGGCTACGGGTAATATTGTTCATAACCTTAGGCTGATCAATGCTAAAGGTATAATCAATCAGGACATGCTGGTATTTGATACTAACATTCAAGACGCATTATGCAATAAAAATGATCAACTATTGCTAAACCCAACAACGATTCCTCAATGGCAACTCAGTGTTCCAACTTGGGATCACTATCTACCTTTGTTGGTTGCATATGGTGCATTAGATTCAAGTGACCAAATTGAGCTATTTAATCAAGGGTTTGACTTAGGGTCTATTTCAATGACAAGCTTTATCACCAAGTCATGAATTAACTCATTGTTTACTTTTCGACTGAACGTGTTATAATGAAGTTACTATAGACTAAGAAAAAAAGGGGGATTATTATGAAAACAATTAAAACAACATTCAATCAATTGCTTCACAATAAACGAATGCTTGCAGCCATATCTGTTGTACTAGCGATTGTTTGTTTGTTTGGTCCATTTGCGCAACTATCTTTTTCAGGGTCTGTTTCAGTACCGTTTGTACCAAATTCTTTTGCCACTAAGACCAATACTGTCGCAACAGTAAACCTAGGTGATTTCGCAACATTTAAAACAATAGGGGATATTAAAATAAGAAACAAACCCATTAATCGTATCAATGTATTTGGCGTGAGTGTATATGAAACACTAAAAAATCCACCAAATTTATCTAAATCTATTGATCAGGCAGTAACGTTCCTTAATCCTGTCGTTATTGAATCCATGAGAGATCCAAAACTTGAACAACAACTCATTGATTTAGCGCCTAATTTTGGGCAAGATTTGTTTGGTTTTTTAAAGTCTACATCTCAATTATTAGAAACATCAAGGGAGTTACTTGTCACCATTCAACCAGCAGTTCATAGTACAGATGATGTCTTAATACAAGTATCTGATGCGCTTCATACTGCAGAGTTTTATCATATGGTGATCAATGCAAGTGTTTTTGCATTGTTTGTTTTGATTGCATTGTCGGCAGTATTGTTTGCTTTAAAACAAGTACCAATTTTATTTCCTAGGTTATTGTTATGGATTGGATTTGGTGTTGTTATTGCATTGCTTATTGTTGTTCCAGTATTAAATAGTCAAATTAATGCAGCGATTACTGATATGACAACACAATTCAATGCCAATATGCAAATTCAAGTGAATACACTCATCAACAATTTAATTGGAGAAAAGGCTGGATTTTTAGCGTTGATTATTCAAAACAATACCAATGTTCAGTACGTTCAGTTTCAAGTCAATCTTGGACTTGGATGGGGTGCAATGCTCGCTTCACTTTTCATGGTTTTAGGGATTATTTTGAGTTTTCTTGTACCAAGAAAAGAGACAACACCAGTTCAAGATATAGAAGAAACAGTGGAACCAACAAATGAAATAACAACACAAGAGGCGCTCTAGTGCCTTTTTTTGTTGACACATGGTATGAATACTGATAGAATGACTGTAGGTGATAAAATGAAACATTGCAAGCAAACTAATTATTACGTAGAGTAGGTGGATTCCGTTGGAATCCTTTTGGTCATTCAAAGGATTCCTGCTCTTACTAAAAGCAAGTCCTTTGAGGCTTGCTTTTTTTTAGAAAGAGGGGGAACTTATGAAAAAGTTACATGTTGGATTTGCCTTATTACCTTTAGTCAGTTTATTTGTTGGATCACTTTTAGCGATCAATGTTTGGAAAGTCAATATGTTTATTCCGATTATCATGGCAATTATAGTGACCATAATCATTGGGTTAAACAATGGATTTACATACAAACAACTAGAATCTATTTTAATGGAAGGAAGTGCTAGAGTCTTACCGGTTGTTTATATTTTAATATTGATTGGCATGATTGTGGCAACTTGGATTGGCTCAGGGATTATTCCAACCATTATTTACTATGGTGTTAAACTTATTCATCCAAGCATCTTTTTACCAACGACAGTGATTGTTGTTGGACTTGTTGCACTTGCACTTGGCAGTTCGTTCACAGCAATGGGTACAGTTGGCGTTGCCTTCTTTGGGATTGGTGTAACTCTTGGATTTGAACCAGGTCTTGTGGCAGGTGCAGTCATTTCAGGTGCGATTTTTGGAGATAAAATATCGCCCTTATCAGATACGACAAATGTTGCACCCATGATTGTTGGCAGTGATTTATATGCGCATGTTCGTGCCATGCTTTATGACACAATACCAGCAATGATTTTAACTTTAATGATCTTTACTGTTATTGGTCTTTCAACTCAAAATCAAGCATCACTTGAGTCACTAACAACACTTACAGCAATGCTAAAAGAGACATTTGTGATTCATCCATTATTGTTGTTGGTACCAGTATTTGTGATTGTATTTTTAATCAAAAAACCACCAGTTTTACCAAGTTTACTCATGCTTGTTATCGTTGGTATGATTCTGATGGTATGGCTTCAAGGTGCTAGCGTTCAAACGACTATGCAAGCTTTGATTAATGGTTATAAGGTTAATGGTGAAGATAAAGTACTGGTCAACTTATTAAATAAAGGCGGCATCAACAGTATGTTTTCAACTATAGGCATGGTTCTTTTAGCAGTAGGTCTTGGCAATTTAATTGAACAACTCGGTATGTTTGTGGTCCTAAAAGGCACCATTCAAAAATGGCTTAATACACCAAGAGCGCTCATTAATGCGAGTGTTCTTACTGCCATCACGGTTGGATTTGCATCTGGTTCTCAGTTTTTGGCCAATATCTTAACTGGGCGTACATTTGTTGAAGATTTTAAAAAACAGAAGATTGCACCACAAGTCTTATCTAGATGCATGGAATCAGGCGGAACAGTTGGTATCATGCTTGTACCTTGGAGTGTGCCTTGCTTATATGCATCACAACTGTTTGGCATTAATCCTTGGGTGTTTATCCCGTTTACAGTATTTGCCATCATAACACCGTTAATGACAATGGGACAAGGTATGCTTGGCATAGGAACGATTATGTTAAAGGAGGAAAGTCATGAAAGATGTTGAGATTTTGATTTTAGGAACAGCACAAGATGGTTCTATTCCACATCCAAACTGCTCATGTCAAACATGTATGGATGCATCAAAAAAGAGATTGGCAACGTCACTTGCATTAATTGATCATAACGAAAAGAAATGGTTTTTAATAGAAGCAACACCTGATTTTCCAAAGCAACTTCGTTTAGTCATGAACCATTTAAAGTCACAACAACTCATGTCAGGTATCCTTATTACGCATGGGCATATCGGACACTATACAGGGTTGATGTATTTGGGGAAGGAGTGTATGAATACCCAAAACATCCCGCTTTATATTGAACAAAGTTTATCACAAGCCCTTAAAACAAGTATTCCTTTTTCTTTCTTATATCAAAATAAGAATGTCAGTGAAGTCATCATAGAAGATCAAATTGAAACAAAACTAACAAGTCATTTGTCTGTAATACCAATTGAGGTACCACATCGCAATGAAGTTGGTAAAACTTTTGGCTTCATTATTAAAGGACCCAATAAAAAGCTTTTGTTTATCCCAGACTTAGATAGCTATGAAGCCATGTATCCAAGTATGGAAACCTACTTAGATCGGGTTGATCATTGTTTGATTGATGCAACTTTTTTTACCAAAGAAGAAATACAAGCAACAAGAGATTATCATTTAATTCCTCATCCAACGATTGAAACAACGATTCAACGATTGGGTCATAAGTCTCATCCAATCATTGAACTGATTCATTTTAACCACACAAACCTTATATTTAAAGACAAAGAATGCATGGATCAGGTGTTACAAGCAAACATACGTGTATCAAACGATTTGGACATCATCAAACTGTAGACAAAGAGGTCTTTTTCTTTTGAAATAAATTATTTGTTTAATATTTAAAATTATTTATTTTATATATTTACCTTTTAAAATGGATGTGATATAATGACTCCGGTTTAAAAAAGGAGAAAGAACATGAAAAAAATAATGATTGCTTTACTAGCAGTCATCCTTGTAGGATGTACTGCTAAAACAACTAGAAGTAAAGATTTTATGATTCAAGCAGAAGACGTCGATCCTATGGGAGGTGCTGATGGCTATGCATTTTCGGGGGATAATGCGAAGTCACGTTATTATGTTGATTTAGATTTCTATAACATGAAATCTGATGATCAATTAACCATTATTGAAAACTTTAAAACATTCCAACAAACAACAGAATGGTCATGTGGACCAGCAACAGTTTTGATGGTACTTGAAAACCTAGGTATATCAACTTACACTGAAGCAAGTTTAGCGCAATTGATGGGTTCGCATACAGATCGAGATGTTGAAGGCGCAACTTATGGCTCAGCCAATAATTTTGGTGAATATGGTACAAACGTTGAACAAATTGTAAAGGGCTTAGAGCAAGTAGAAGGCATTAAAATAGTTGAAACATCATATCGACCAGTCGATGCAAATACAATACTGACAGCATCACCAGATTATCCGGATGTTAAAGTAGGTAATTTACTACCAACATTTAGTAATATGAGTATGTATACAAGTGATAACGATGCATCAAGTGAAAACTATGTTGATGCAAAAGACAGTTACTTTGTTCAATGGCTTGTAGGTCATTTAAAAGAAAATCGTGCAATTATGGTTGAATGGGCAGATTGGGACGGGCATTGGCAAGCCATCATTGGGTATGATAATAATGGAACGCCTAGTATTGGAGATGATATTTTGATTTTTGCAGATCCTTATGACACATCAGATCATATGCAAGATGGTTACTATTATTATCCTTTAGAGCGTTGGTTTTATATGTGGCAAGATTTATCTATTGCACCAAAACCATATCAATTACAACAATATGTCGTGGTAGATACTGTAAATAAATAAGATTGAATTGTTCACATTCAGTTCATCTATAAAAGTTAATATATAGTTGTCCCTAAAGATAATAATATATATTTCCCCTTAAAACACCTTCCCCAGGTGTTTTTTTCTTCTTTATTTTTGTGGTTTCAAGTACTGAAAGTGTGGTATGATAAGATTAATAGAGGTGAAAATGTGTCTAAAGTAAAAGGGCTTTTATTCAACAAAAATGGATTAACGATTACGACGCTTGCAAAAATATTGATGCCTTATCAAATTGGTGATCAAATACCAACCATCTCGGCCCTTGAACAATCAGTTCAAGTTGCGCGAGGTACAATTCAAAATTCTTTAAGGGTAATTGAACAAAGTGGTGCGCTTAAACTTGAGTCAAGGGGTGTTTTAGGTAGTTTTGTGGTTCATAAAGATTTGGTTTTATTGATGCAATTAGCGGATATGACAAGTTTAGTTGGTGTCATGCCACTTCCTTATTCGAAACGTTATGAGGGACTTGCGACTGGTCTTATTGAGTCGGTTGAGAAGCGCTTTGATGTGCCCATTAGTTTGGCTTTTATGAATGGCGCTAAAAAGAGAATTGATACGATGCTTAGTGGTCGTTATGATTTTACAGTAACCTCTAAGTTTGCCGCTAAACAAGCGATAGCTCAAGGCGAACGGATCATGATTGTTAAGTCATTTGGGGCTAAGAGTTATCTTGGTTCTCATCAAATTGTTTTTTCGAAAAAAGGGAAAAAGAAACTTGAAGATGGTATGCGTATTGGTATTGATGAAGCCTCACTTGATCAAGAAATCATCACCAAACGTGTTTGTGTTGGTTATCATGTCATATTGGTTCCACTTGCTTATCATCAAATCATTGATAAGTTACTTGTTGGTGATATTGATGCAGCTGTTTGGAATGGGGATGAAGTACGAATTCAAGTAGAGGATTTACATGTTTTACCAATCGATGGAATTGATGAACAAGATGATACAATTGCTGTTGTGATCATTGATGAGAAGAGACAAGAATTGGCTTTTTTGTTGGGTGAGTTGTTGGATGTAAAAACAACTTTGGATATTCAAGATGAAGTGATGTGTGGTAAAAGAATGCCTAAATACTAAGGTGTTCTTTTTTTTTGCTTGACAGTAAGCGTTTTCAGGTGTAGGATATGTATATATACAAAATATTGTATATTTATGTTCTAAATATACAAAAAATTGTACAAGAAAGGATGAGAATATGAAAATTGTTGTTGGAGGACAGATGGACAAGCAGTTAGTCGCAGATTTAGTGAAACAAAATTGTGCTGATGCTGAGGTAAGTATTAAAGGTGATATTGAAGCAGCATTGGCAATTCAAACCGGGCAAGCAGATTATTACGTAGGTGCTTGTGCAACCGGAGCAGGTGGTGCATTGGCAATGGCCATCGGGTTACTTGGTGGGCAACAATGTGTTTCCATTAGTATTCCAGGTTCAATCATGAGTGATGAAGCCATTGAAGATGCAGTCAAGAGTGGGAAAAAAGCATTTGGGTTTGTGAATACAGATGCAAGTCGCGTTGTACCTGTCTTAATGGCAGCATTAATAAAAAATAGGGGGTAGTGTCAATGATTTTTCAAATTAATGTATTAACGATTTTGGTTATGGCGGCACTAGGTGGTGTCGCAGCCTACTTAGCAAATCAAAATGTCGCTGTGTTTCATGATGGGTTAAGACCACTTTATCCACAATATTTTAATGGGGTAATGGATCGCAAAACACTTTTTGCGACAAGTTTTGCACTTTCTTTTGGTCTTGTCATTGGGTTTGGATTACCAACATCAATTGCTGGTAAAATTATTTTAATTCATACCATTTTACTAGCGACTGATATTATTGGGACAATGTTTAACGACAACAAGCGAGGTGCTATGTTGGCCCTTGGGGCAGGTGCATTGTTTGGTGTTGTTTTACTGTTTGGTATGCAAACCATTATGGATTTCTTTAAAATCCTTCCAATTGATTTCACCTCAAATTTAGGAAGTGTAGGAGCACTGATTATCATTTCATTTAGTGTGTTTCCAGCACTTGCAGTGGCTTATCAAACAGGTTTCAAAAATGGTGTGATTGTCTTTTTACTGACAGTTTTAACCAAGCAAGTGACAGCTGTATATGGTGTCTTAAAATTCAACAATTTGACCATCGCTTTAAATGCAGATGGGATGGCATTGCTTGTGGCTATTTTGTTGATGGTGTTTTTTGCAGCACGTGACAAAAAGGCTCAAAGTTCAGGTGCTAGTAGTGCTTTTGCAGTGTTTGAGAAAAATATCGAGCGGATTAAAAAGAATTTACTCATTTTATCAATTAGTGGTGGTATTGTGGCACTTGCAACGACATTGTTACTTGTTGCAGAAGGTCCTGCCTCAATGGCATTAATGGTGGAAGGGCAGTATGTAGAGGCAGCGATGGTTGCTTTAGGACGTACCATTGGATTTATTCCACTTGTTATGACAACTGCGATTATTTCTGGTGTTTATTCTCCTTCAGGGACAAAAGCCATTCATATTCCAGCCATTCTATTAATTAATGCAGGTATCATGGGGCTTGTAGGATCATTTTTCATTGGCTGTTTGATCATGGCTGTTGAGGTTTTATTACTTGGCTTTATTGCTAAAGGCATGGATAAGTTCCCAGGCATGAAAGAACTTGGTGATAACACGAGAACTGCGATGAGTAAAGTGTTGGATTTAGCACTGCTTGTTGGTGGTATGATAGCAGCTAACTCAATAGCACCTACGATTGGTTATATTTGGGTTATCGGGTTGTACTTCTTAAATCAAACGTCAAAAAAACCAATAACACCGATGGCCATTGGTCCACTAGGTGCAATTTCAATTGGTATTTTAGTTAATATCTTGCATTTGATTAAATTGTTTCCAATTGTAGGATAGTCTATGAAACAAAAGTTAGAACAGCTTATGGCATGTGGTATGATTGATCAAACAATCAAAGACCAAGTGCTTATGATTCAACAATGGATCGCGAATCAATATGCCATTGAAACATCAAAACAAGAACCTTTTCTAACCCATCTTGTCATGGTTTTAAGACGGGTGAAGGCGCAAGAACAAGTTGAACCAATGCCAACCATGATTTATGAACAAATCATCGATCATCCATCATTTGCTTTATCGCAAGATGTTTTGAAAAGTGTCGCACAATTGCTTGAACTTGACTTTGATCAAAATGAATGTCTTTACTTGTATTTACACTTGAATGGCATGTTAGAAGAGTTAACAAAAAAAGTGTTGAAACCAGGCTATACACTCATGCATGAACACATGGTTATTGATTTGTCACGTGTTAAAGCTGATGATGACACGCGTCTTCATTGTATTGAACAAACCATTGAAGAATTAAAGGTATTAAGTAAACGTGGCGTTGGTAATATTGTTGATGTGACATTAGAGGGTATGGGACAAGATTTAGAGGCGTTGCAGTTAATTGAGGCAAGAACAGGCATTCGTATCATTCATGCGACGGGTTATTATAAAGAACCATTTTTACCATCACTTGTTAAAACGATGACCGTGTCTGAGCTAGCATCAAAGATGTGTCAAGATTTAACGGGTCCAAATCCTGCAAATGTTATTGGAGAAATTGGTACAAGTCATATGATGGTCACAGACGATGAACAAAAAGTGTTTGATGCAGCCATTCTTGCGTATAAGCAAAAGCCTGTTTTAATCACAACCCATACAACTCTAGGTACTATGGGGTTGTGGCAAGCAACGTATTTAACAACACATGGTGTTTTACCAGAACATATTATTATTGGACATCAAGATTTGAATCCATCAAGTGATGAGGTTCAGGCTATTTTAGACTTAGGTGTTACGATTGGTATTGATACCATAGGTAAAGAAGGCTATAAGACCGATGATGAGCGAGCCAAACTAATTCAATGTTTAGAAAAAGAAAATAAACTAAATCAAGTGGTTTTATCCCTTGATATTACGAGGAAATCACAGCTAGAAACAAACGGAGGCATTGGATATGCTTATTTGTTTGATGTGTTTATTCCAAAACTTAAAGCAATTGGTGTAACAGATGAGTCAATCCATCAAATGTTGGTGACAAATCCATGCCGATTGTTTGGTCAGGAGGTTTTATGAAAGCATTTCCGTTAAAAAGCATGACAATAGAAGAAGCAACAATCAAACAATTTGAATTGGTAGATGCAATTACCCAGCATTTTAATGGTCTATCATTTCTATCGATGGGAGATTTAGGGGTTACCAGTCAACTGAATCAACCACTACAAACACGTAAAGTTGAACAAGTCCTGGCATCATTTTTTCAATCTGAAGATGCAGTGCTTATTAGAGGTGCTGGCACGACGGCAATTAAAGAAATGCTTAGTACGGTGGTTAAAAGTGGGGACGCAGTTTTGGTTCATACATCCCCAATTTATGAAACAACCCATGTCTCTTTAAAACAACTTGGTGTTGTGCCTGTTGCAGTTGATTTTCATGAACCTGAAAAAATGATTGAAACGATTCAAACAAACAATCAAATCAAAGCCATTTTAATTCAGTACAGTCGACAAGCTTTGAGTGATCACTATGATATGGCGCAATTAGTAGCCTATTTAAGGCAACATACGCAACTACCGATTGTCACAGATGATAACTATGTGGTCATGAAGGTTGATCAAATAGGGGTTCAATGTGGGGCACATGCATCTGCCTTTTCATTATTTAAATTGTTGGGACCACCAGGTATTGGCTGTGTTGTTGGCAATCAAAAAATCATTGAACAGATACGTGGCATGCATTATTCAGGTGGTTCCCAAGTGCAAGGGTATGAGGCCATGGACGCATTAAGAAGTCTAGTTTATGCGCCTGTTAGTTTAGCCATTCAAGCGACCATTGTAGACGAAGTCGCAAAAAAATTGAACGATAAAACGATTGAGGGCGTTAAAGAAGCCTACGTAGTCAATGCTCAATCAAAAGTCGTCATCGTCTGTCTAGAAAAACCAATAGCATCAGATGTGATTAAAGTTGCAGAAAAACTAGGTGCAACACCGCATCCTGTTGGCGCAGAAAGTCGATTTGAGGTACCACCAATGTTTTATCGTGTTTCAAAAACCATGTGTGAAGACAAGCCAGATGCCATGCCTTACTTGATTCGAATCAATCCAATGCGTTCTGGTACTAAGACTGTTTTGCGTATTTTAAAACAAGCCATTGAAGAGGTGGATCCATGTTTTTAGAAATGACCATGAAGCAAAACCAAGCATTGGTTGAATTGACACAAGCGTATTTAAAGACAGGACAAATTCTACCAGATAGTTATGTTGTGGATGTGGATACACTGATGGAAAATGCAAGACACATGCTTGCGTGTGCAAAGGAAGAAGGTGTTGAGCTTTATTTTATGCTTAAACAATTAGGAAGAAATCCATTGCTTGCGAAGCGATTAATTGATTTGGGATTTCCTGGTGCTGTTGTGGTTGATTACAAAGAGGCGTTGTTGATGATGGCGTGGCATATTCCAATCAGTCATGTTGGTAATTTAGTTCAAGTGCCACACGCAATTCTTGAAAAAATACTTTTGTATCGACCTCAATATATGACCGTTTTTTCATTTGAAAAATTACAAATGATCCATGAAATTTGTACCAAACATCAGATCAAACAAAACATTATCCTACGTGTTTATCAAAACGATGATATCTTGTATCCAGGTCAAGAAGCGGGTATTCTACTTGATGACTTAGAAAGTTTTTTGACACAAGCAAAGAAACTACATGGGTGTGAGATTGTTGGATTTACTGCCTTTCCATGTTTTTTGTTTCAAAACAAGCAAAATGACTTACAACCAACAAGTAATGTCAAAACGATTTTAAATGCAACTAGTCTTGCAACAAAACTTGGTTTTCAAATTGAAAACATTAACTTACCAAGTGGTACGTGTTCGCATGCCTTGCGGCTTATTAAATCATTGGGGGGCACGAGTGCAGAACCAGGTCATGGCCTTACAGGCACGACACCAGCACATGCCAAGTTATCCCTTGATGAAAAGCCTTGTGTTGTTTATGGAACTGAAATATCGCATCATTTTAAAGGTAATAGTTACTGTTTTGGTGGTGGTTATTATCGACGTTCTCATGTGCAAGAGGCATTAGTGGGAGAAACAAAAACAAAAGTATTACCTACTAATTTAGAAAGTATTGATTATTATATGGGGCTTGAAGGTATCCATAAGGTTCATGAACCTGTCATCATGGCATTTCGATTTCAAATATTTGTGACTAGAAGTGATGTTGTTTTGGTTGAGGGACTACATCATCAATCACCTAAAATTATTGGCGTTTATGATGCTTTAGGACGTGAAAAGTCATGAAACGGTTTGTTGTGATTGTTCTTGATAGCTTTGGTGTCGGGGCAATGGATGATGTTAAGCAAGTAAGACCACAAGATTTGAATGCTCATACAGTGAAACATCTCATTGAATACCCAATGGATAAAAAATGGCCAACTTTAGTTGAACTTGGGTTAATGAACGCATTACGAGAATCGCTAGGGAGCTGGCATAAAAGCAAACAAGCCAACTTTGGTATTTCAAAATTAAAACATGACGGAGCGGATACGTTTTTTGGTCATCAAGAAC
>CAZWEF010000039.1:0-2105 GCA_964632125.1 uncultured Erysipelotrichales bacterium | reverse complement strand
TTAAAACATGACGGAGCGGATACGTTTTTTGGTCATCAAGAACTGATGGGGACCAATCCTAAAGCACCAATTAAAACAGCGTTCTCAAAAATAATTGACGCTGTTGTTCAAGACTTAAAAACCCAAGGCTATCAGGTGCGCTATGTAACACGTGAAGGGCTATCGTTACTTGTTGTCAATGAATCAATGTGTATTGGTGATAACATGGAAACAGATTTAGGGCAAGCAATCAATGTCACCGGGTGCTTAGATATTTGTTCCTTTGAAACCATTCGAGCTGTTGGCCATTTGGTTAGACAACATGTAAAAGTGCCACGAATCATAGCTTTTGGTGGCAGAGGTGTGCGACTTGAAGACTTACTTCATCATATTGTCATAAAAGATGGGCACATCGGCATTGATGCACCTGCTTCAGGGGTTTACAAAAAAGATTACCACGTTGTGCATATTGGTTATGGGGTGGATCCTAAAGTCCAACTACCCCATGTTCTAGCCCAAAAACAAATACCGACTTATTTGTATGGAAAAGTAGCCGATATTGTTGAGGTTGAATTAGGCTCACGCTATCCATGTGTTGATACAAATGAAGCGTTTGATCATCTCGTTCGTGATTTGAAGCAAAATCAAACAGGATTCTATTGCTTAAATGTACAAGAGACTGATTTAGCTGGTCATGCCCAAGATCCGTGTCGTTATATTGATCGAATCAATGTCAGTGATCAACGCATCCAAGAGACCATGAGTTGCCTAAACAAGGGCGATGTTTTGATTGTCATGGCAGACCATGGGAATGATCCGACATGTGGTCACAGTAAACATACGCGTGAATATGTTCCCATTTTGATTTATCAATCAGAATCTTCAGGGATAAATGTTGGTGTTCGAGAATCATTGGCTGATGTTGGTGCTACTGTTGCTGAGTATTTTGGGGCTAAGCTTGCTTATGGTGCATCATTTTATCATTTGATTAATTAGGGGCTATGCCCCTTTTTCAAGCATTTTCTTTGTTTTTATTCATAAAATATGATATAGTAATCGTTATGCTAAAAGAATTATGTGTTGAAAGGAATAACAAATGAAAAAAAGTATGATAATTGGTTTAATTGCGATTATGATTGGCGCTTGTGCTTTTGTTTTTTGGCCAAAATCAAGTCCCGAAAAAAGTGTTGATGAAACAACGCTCCCTAAGTCTAGTTTCAAAGGTCAAGTCACTACTATGTATGACAATTACTATATCCCAGAAGGTGTTGATACAGTAACGGAGGCAACTGCAGAGGATTACAGTGCTAAATTAACTGCAAAGTATACACTTGAAGAAAAAGCACAATTAATGAAATGGTCTACAGTCCCAAGTCTTAATTACATACATGGTGATTACTATGCTGAGGAGATGTATTTTGATGGTAACTATTTAGCACAATTAAAAGTGGTTGTGCAAGCTGGTAAAATAGTACATCTTCAATTTGATGAACTCGCCCCTAGTGATTATTATATGGAAGCATATCGAAATAGATCAAAGCGATTTAGTGATTATGCATTCATTCAATTTCAAAACAAGAGAACTGACTATACATTGGTTACGTGGGTTAATGGTATCACATTTGTAGAAAAACAAATGATTGAAGAGAATAGACTAAGCGGCAACTTTAAAACTCTTAAAGGATCATCTAATAGTGCAAGAAGAGGGTTTATACCACTTGCAAATCGCATGGCAGAAACAATCAAACAACCAAGTCCTCTTACTTATGATGCTTTGGCTTTAGAGGTTGAACCAGGGGTTTATGCAAGATTAGAAATCATAAGTGAGAATGGTTTTGTAAAAGACTTGATTTATGATGAAATACTAGGTGAAAAAGAGACAATTGAAGATGAATCTTTAAAACCATATTTTCGTCAATCAAAGTATCATTCTATTGGATATAACTTAGAAACAGGTGATGCCTTTAAAATAAAGGCGGATGAATTTAAACAAAATGCTATAAACAAACAAGTTGACCAATTACAATTCGATGGACATGCACAGGTTGTTTATGATGCTTTAAAATTAGAAATGAACAAGGAATAGACTAAGTAATTGAGTGTTTGAAACACTCTTTTTAATTTTG
>CAZWEF010000038.1:0-16167 GCA_964632125.1 uncultured Erysipelotrichales bacterium | reverse complement strand
GAAAGATTCTTTAATTCAGCCAATCGATCAGCAACCGAAACCCCTGCAAATGCCAGTATTGGCGTTGTGATTGAAAGGAAATCAACTGCACTAATGGACTTAATAACAAATTCAGAAAAAGGCCACAAGCCTAAACAAAATACAAGCGATGTAATGGATACCCAACCTAGTACTGGGAAGTCTTTAACAACTTTGATGTTTGTTTTACCAAGACCAATGCCAATCAACAACCCAATCATTGAAAACAACCAAAGGAAACCTAAACCAAAAATTGTATAAACTGTAATAGGTGTTGATTTAGTGTCTTTTAATAACTTAATGCCTTGAGTAAATAAAATCAAACAGACAGATAAGAAAACAATCAATGCATCATGACCTAATTTTTTATCAAACTTCATTTCTTTTTACCCCCTCTGGTAAGCTTCTTATACATAAATTGTTGAAGTGGAACTGCGACAAATACCATTGTATATGTTCCTAAAAAACTTGTAAGTAATTGACTAGCTGTTGCATAAGATTGAATCACTTCTTTATGCTCAGGTAAAGCTGCAATCAATGCAGTTGAAGATCCCGTCATCATACTTGCGGAACCAACTCCTGAAGCCATCGCAAGGGCTCTAAAGTCAAATCCGATGTTTAGTAGAATCGGTGCAATCAAACTAAAAAACAAAGCACCAAATACAGTCCCAATGATATAAATAGACAAGACACCTCTACCTTCATCACTGTCTAATGTGTATTTTTCAGAAATATAAGCAAGTTCCCCTTCGCGCCCAAGCCCAAGTGTTACCCCAATGGCTTCTCTTCTAAGACCAATTGCAATCGCAATCGGAAGACCGATTAAAACAGTCCCTACATTCCCTAACTCTTGCGCTAAAAAGATGGGACCTCTTGCAAATATTTCACCAAGTTTTGGTGCTACACTAACACCATAGCGTGCCATGAGTGGCAACATAATCAAGATTAAGTTACGGCCTGCAAAGGCAACATTTTCTTTTGAATAAATGCTTTTAAAAACACCGACTCTAAAGCGTTTAATACCAAACAACATCCCCATCAATACTGCAAACACAAGTGGTAAAAATCCTATTGATAAGGTGATTGGCATTGGTGACTTTGTTAATTGAAGACCAAGCAAATTAATACCATCTTGGTTAAATGAGATACTTCGATAACCAATCATTTCAGCAACAATAATAATACACATGACAAACATAATTAATAAGACAAAGTTCGTTTTATTTTGTTTCATTGTTTTCCCCTTATTTAAATTTATTTATGATTTCTAAATAATCTTGATATGACCTTTTATATAACTGTTGATGATCTAGTTTTGTTGATACAGTTTGAATATAATCAACTAAGAACATTGGAAAAATACCATAAATCATATCTGGATCCTCCATGTCAAAATCAACTCCATGAATGGTCCCTTTAAACCCTGAATACCCAATTTGAACAACTGGCATTAAAACAGATAAGTCCCCTACATCTCCTGCTGCGCTGATTACATTGTCTGAAAGCACATCTTCAATTTCTGGATGTCTACTTACAACATCATAAGCAAAAGCATTTAAATAGCGATTCTGATTGAATGGTAGATACCCAAGTTCTGTTTCAATCTCTACTTCTCCTCCAAGTGCAGATGCACAACCTTTAGCAGCACGATCAATCGATTGATTGAGTTCAACCATGTACATCGCTGTTCTTGTTCGAATGTCTGTTGCAATGACAACATCATCTGGAATAATATTAAGTGGCATTGGTTGTTCACTGATGACTGGGTTCAAGCGAACATACTCATCATCTTTAAATTGTTGCCTCATAAATCCAATAGCGTTATTAAATAAACTTGCCATATTAAAAGCATTAACACCTGAAAAAGGATCAAAGCCAGCATGGGTTGCTTTACCTTTAAAATGATAGTGTTTATACATAAAACCAGCTAAATCACAGTTCAATTCTATTGTTCTTTTTTCATATAAGCCACCCATAGCATGAACACATATTGTTGCATCAATATCATCAAATACCCCTAGTTTCATGGCTTCAGGTTTACCACCTAAATAACTAATTTTACCTTCTTTTCTAAGTTGTTTACGATATTCTAAATCAACATACTCTTCTGCTGGTACAAAGACAAACACCAAATCAGCACCTAATGAATCCAATGCATCGGTTGTCATGTAGTGTTTATACAACCACAAAGCAATCGCAACTTGAGAATGGTGGCCACAATTATGCGCTGCGCCTGTTTGTGCATCACTGCACCAGTGATTAGGTGCATACACAGAATCCATTTCTGCTAAGAAACATAGTGTGGTAGGATGTTTACGTGATAAACGCACCTTCATTCCAGTTGTACTAAAGTATTCAATTTGAATGTCTTTGTTGTAACGATAAAGAAATGCTTCAATTTTCTTTTTGGTTTCAAACTCTTTAAAACCAAGCTCTGGATGCTTGAATAAATCATCTGCCAAGTC
The DNA here is from genome assembly GCA_964632125.1 of uncultured Erysipelotrichales bacterium. Classification (GTDB taxonomy): domain Bacteria; phylum Bacillota_I; class Bacilli_A; order Erysipelotrichales; family CAZWEF01; genus CAZWEF01. The sequence goes on along the minus strand of CAZWEF010000038.1, from coordinate 13,684 downwards.
TTTTATTTCTTGGTCATAGAACATATTTGATCACCTCAATTTAAGTATAACATAAAAAAGGTATCAATTAAAATGCTAACTATTTATTTAGTTATCATTTCTATTGATACCCGTTATACATGATATTACTCAATAACCACTTCAACATGACTGCCTAAGGCTGTCTTTTTTACCACAATCTTTTGATCAATACGCTCTTTTAATTCTTGAACATGAGAAATAATACCCACCGTTCTATTTGTTTGACTAAGACTTAAAAGCACATCAATGGCTTGATTCAAACTCTCTTCATCTAATGTTCCAAATCCTTCATCAACAAACATCGTTTCTAAATAAATACCACCTGAAAACCTTTGTATCAAATCTGATAAACCAAGTGCAAGGGATAATGATGCTTTAAATGATTCTCCTCCAGACAATGATTTTATGCTTCTTATTTTACCCGTAAAATGATCCTTAACATCAAGATCTAATCCAACTGAACGATTCAATTGTTGATTATCTGCAAGCATTAATTCATAACGTTTTCCACTCATGTACTGGAATCGTTGATTGGCAATATGCAACACCTGACTAAAATAAAACGATTGAATGTAACGTTCAAACGTTAACTTTAAATGCCCAGTTAAATCGCCATTTGCAACGTCAGATAACTTTTTATATTGAAGGTACAACACTTCTATTTCTTCTTGCTTTTGCCATTGCTCAATCATCAAAGATTGAATTGATGATAGTTGATGTTTCATTGTATGAACTTGTTTCAACGCATCCTGGATCACCTTTATTTCAGCATCAATCGCCACCTTAGACGCTTCAATCGGTTCTAAATCGATACGATGATCAAACGTCAACACTTGACTTTCAAGATTTGTTTTCACTTGATTAAGCGTTTTGAAATAGTCTTCAACAATCAATTGCTTGCTTGCCATCTCTTGATGTGTTAAACAAGCCTTTACAAGTGCTTCATCATCTTCGACTGTCCATTTTGTATATAAACCTTTCAACATGTGTTCAAGCTCGATCTGAGTACGTTTATGATCGTCGATGCTCTTTTCAACAATCTCTAATTGACCTTTTATTTGCATCAAATCACTCACTAAAGTAGCCTTATTATCCACTGTTGTTTGCAATAAATGTTCATGCAATTCAATTTCTTTTTTAAGTGAATCAATACGTTTTTGAATATCATCATCCAACACATCACTTAACTCTTCTTTTAAGCTTCGTAGTTGTTGCAAAAGCAATGCATCTTTCATCATATAAGCTTCATTACTAGACGCTAGATTGGATTGTTCAAGTTTTAAATCTAGCAAGGCCTGTTCAACCTCTTGTTTAACCAACTTCGCCTTATTAATATCATCTAAGGTTATTTGCACGTCATGGATTTGACTTATGATGCCTTCCAACTCTTTTTCCCAATGAATAGCTTTTGTCTCATCAATAAATAAAGCACTTATTTGTTTATTCTTTTCATCAAGCATTGTATGAATTTGATTTAATCTTTGACTTTCTTCTATCATCGCTTGTTGCATTTGACTGACTTCTTCTTTTAATGCATCTAAACCTAACTTTGTAAGTGTTTCATCTTGACTCATCGCAGGACTAGGATGATGCATTGACCCACAAACCATGCATGGTTTGCCCTCCTTTAACTCCCTTGCTAGAATTCCCGCTTGTTGATCGTAGAACTGTGACTCTTGTTTCAAGTAGTTGATTTGCTTTTCTTCATAGCTTTTTTTAATGCGCTCATAAGCTTCTTGATACATTGATTGTTCCTTTTTTAATAATGTAATCGATTGTTTAAGCTCATTGAATTGATGCCACTTCTCAATATTGGCTTCCATAACAGTTTGTTTGGCTTGCCAATCACTCAAAACTTTTATCCATGCTGCTTCTTTAGAACATTGTTCAATTAATTGGTTGAAGACAGCTTCCTTCTCTTCAATACTTTGTTTATTTTCTTTAACCAATGTTTCATGTGCCAACATGTCTTGGTGTAGCTTTTTTTGTTCAATGATGCTTTGCTTGTATAATTCGAACTTAGGTAATAGTTGCACCAAACGGTGTTGATCTAATCGTTTTTGTTGAATCACGTCATGATTTTGTTCAAGTTGTTTTAATGATAAATCGATTTCATCTTGTTTGGCTGTGATGGTAGCTTGTTTGACAAGAAGCTCTTTTTGCTCAACTTGTCGTTTTTGCAAGTTCGAAAGATTGCTTTCTTTGTCTTTGTACGTTGGTAATACATGCATTGTTAAATCTCTTGAACGATTTAAACATAGTTCAAGTTCATCCATGTCTTGTTGCTTTGCTTTTAATGATTGATATTGTTCTAACAACGTTTGCTTTGCATCAAACTTGGTATTATGTTGCATTGCCTCAAAATGTTGTTGGAAGATTTGATCTCGTTTTTTTTGTAATGGTTTTTGTTTGGTTTCTATTTCTTTGTATTGGTTATTGATTTGATCAATGTGTGTTTTAATTGCTTGTTTTAATGCTAATGTATCATAAAGTAAGTCTTCATAAGACACCTTAGTTAATGTTTCTATTTGATTTACATATTGTTTGATTTGCAAAACACCTTGTTCATAATCACGTTTATAACTTAAAGCAATGTCTTTTAAACGGCTTTGCAAAAATTCATATGTTTGTGTATGAAAAACGCGTCTCAAAATAGCGCCTCTATCTTTTGAATCAGCGTGAAGTAGCTTTAAAAAATCCCCTTGTGCAATCATCACGATTTGTGAAAATTGATTTTTATCAATACCAAGTAAAGCTTCTATTTCTTGGGTAACATTCTTTGCACCTGTTACAACGCGATCCTGACAGGATAATGTGGCATCTCCTGTTTCCTTTGTTTGTCCTACACCATTTTTTTTCAAACGTAAGTAACTCGGTTGTCGATAAACAATGTATCGCTCACCTTTATAATCAAAGACCAGTTCAACAAATGTCTTATCTTGTTCACTCGCAAAATCACTGCGCATCATACTACCATCTCTTGCATCACCACTTGTTTGTCCATATAGCGCAAAACTGATTGCATCAAAAATCGTTGTTTTCCCTGCTCCAGTATCCCCAGTGATTAAAAATAGGCCTTTTAATGGTTCAAAGTCAATGACTTGAGTTGATGCATAAGGACCAAAAGCACTCATCGTTAGTTTAATTGGTTTCATGACTTGCTCCTTTAAGTTCATTGAATAAGTCTTGGATGATGGTTTGTTGATGACTTGTTAATGGTTGATTGGTTTGTTGTTCAAAAAAGGCACAGAACAATGAAACATCATCGCTTTGTTTAAGTTCATCAGTGGGCTCAATGGTCGTTTTTTGTTCAAAAGTTAAAACCATTGTATTAGGATAAATAGCCCTTACTTTAGCAAGTGCATCTAAGACATCATCATCTGTTAGGGTTACATGAACATAATCATTTGTATTGAATGCATGTTGCCTAATGTCATTTAATGAACCTTTTAACATGCGTAAATCATTGGTTTGAGATAGTGGTAAACGCTCAACATCAACATGCCCTTTTTCTTTAAGATGCACGAGTGTAACAGACTTTTGATGCATCACCTCTGAAAATGAATACTTAAGTGGCGACCCTGCATACTGAACTGTTTCTCGACCTACTTTTTGCGCTTTGTGTAAATGGCCTAATGCAACATAATCAAAGTCATCAAAAAGAGAGAGATTTATTTGATCAAGTCCCCCAATTGAAATCACTTCAGAATCACTGTATTCAAGTGGTGTTTGGGCTGATAATACGAGCTGATGAGCTATTAAGACATGGCGATTATTTGGATTTAAATCAATTTGATCAACCACAAACCTCATGGCATCCTCATAGCTTTGCAAAGATTGATCAAAGATTGCGTTCACATGAGCTGGTTTGATATAAGGTATCATGTGCACCTCAACGCACCCATACGCATCTTCGAGAACAACTGATTTCATATCTTGTGTTAATCGACCAACAATGTGTAACTGTTGTTTTTCTAAAAGTGCATTTGCTAATGCTAGTCGCTGTCCGGCATCATGATTACCACTGATCATAAAACAAGGCAAACCAAGACTTGCAATTTGCATCAAAAACCAATCCAATAGCTCAACTGCTTCAATTGGCGGAATGCTACGATCATACACATCTCCAGCAATTAGCACACCATCAACATGATGAAGTACCATTAAATCAATCATTTGTTTTAATACATCCTTTTGATCTTCTAATCGACTAAATTCGTGAACTTTCTTACCCAAATGTAAATCTGCAATGTGCATGAATTTCATAGACAACCTCCTATTAAATAGAATCATGATGATTGATAACTAAGTGCAACTAACATAGCAATCACTTTATTGATAAAAAGACTAGTGAACTAGTCTCCTGTTATTTAAAAAAAAGCACACTAGAATGATCATACACAAGACTTTAAAAACATGAAAGTGAAAGTTTGTTTTTATTTCTTTATTTGTATATTATTTCTCTAGTGCTTTTCATGTAACATTATAACATTATTCACTTAATAAAACAAGCTAAAAATACCCACTTAGGTATACTCATATGTACCACTATGTGAGTTCTCTACTATTTTATCCATCACTCATTAAATAAGTGTTTAATCATTGGTCTTTGTGTATTCTAGGTAGACCCTTTGTTCAAATGAACCTCTAGGTTTTAGTTTATTGAGTCGAATTTGTTCTAATCGCTCATGTGAAACACCGTGCGTCTTGGCTAATGCATAAATGACTTCCATTAAGTCCGCCAATTCTTCAGTTGCTTCTTGATTATTTTCAGACTCAAGATACTCATCTAACTCCTCTTGTAGCTTGGCTTTAAGACAAGTTACATACTCATCTTCACTTAATTTTCTTGTCACACATGTTTTGTTTGTTTTCTCAATTAACTCAGGTACACGATCACGTACAAGTTTATTATAAACAACTTTCGTCATAGACTACCTCCCCTACACATAACTCTATCATAGCACATTTTATTCAAAAAAAACACGTCTCTTTTAAAATATTCTTTCAAAGATAACTTGAACATAGATAAAACACATGATATGATGTTTCAAAGAAGGTGATTGATATGAAACAATGGTTAGCATTATTGACACTCGCATTTTTTATTGTTTCTCTTGTTTTAGCTTTTGTTTTTGGTTTATTAGCAACCATTCGTAATCTACAAAAAAAAGACAATCATGTCTATATGCAACGCCTTAAAAGACTCACAATCATCTTATTTATTGCAACTGTTTTGATAGCACTACTATCGATGGCTTTAGTTTATGGATTAGGGTTATCGTAATACCACCAATTTTTGAAGTCGGTATAAAATAGGTGTTACTATAAGTATCTTTAACACATCAATTAAAATAAATGGCAACACACTTAACATCAGTGCTTTTAATAACGACACTTGTAGCACCAGCATAAGCCAAATAGTCCCCATCATGTAACAAGTCAACAAGCCAGCAAGTAGTATAAATGGTAACCAAATCATGCTGGTTTTTTTCATACTTAAATACCCTACCACAAAGGCGATTGCTATATACCCAAACAAGAACCCTCCAGTTGGTCCAACCAAAATGGCAACGCCACCAGTAAAACCAGCAAAAACTGGTAATCCAATGGCCCCAAGCATGAGATAGACAAGTTGACTAAGTACCCCTTTTTTAGGCCCAAGTAAATAACCGGCAAAATAAGCACCCACAACACCTAAATTAATTGGTACTGGTGTCATTGGAAGCACCAGTGTCACTTGTGAAAACAAGGCAGACATACATGCAAATAATGAGATATAGATCATTGCTTTAGTTTGTTTCATTGTTAACCTCCCAAGTAATCTCACCACTGTTAATCACAATTTGGTGATCACCTTGTTTTAGCTTTAATCCGCAATCTTCATCAACACCCTCGACTTGCCAAGGCTCATTTTGGTAGTAAACGATTTCCCCTAGTTTAAGCAATGATTGTTCATAGATTTTTTGAAAGTTTTGTGTGATTGCATGTGATAACCACCAATCCATACGTTCAATCAGCTTAGCAATCAACTCATTTCTAGAACACACAGGTTTTCCTAGTCCCCCTGCAATGCCTATTAAATCATCTGGAAACTGCTCAGTATTAAGATTAATACCAACCCCAATAATCACATATGACATCACTTGGGTTTCTAAATCCAACGTTGTTTCAGTTAGAATCCCCGCTACTTTCTTACCTTGATAAAATAAATCATTGACCCATTTAATTTTAACGTCAATGTTGTAAACCAAATCCAGAACTTCTTTAACCGCAATCGCTATAATCGATGTAATCCATTGAGGTTTAACCACTTCATGATTAACATTAGCATACACACTAAGATAAATACCGGTATCTTTAGGCGAATAAAAGACACGCCCTAATCTCCCTCTTCCTTTGGTTTGCATATTGGCAACCACACAATCTAGATGGTTTAGTTGCATTTGTTTGGCAACATCATTTGTTGATGTTACTTCATCAAAAACATATATATGATTGTTTTTATTTAAATACATATCAATTAAAGCTGGATGAAGTGGCTCATGTTTTTCGTGATAACGATAGCCTTTTTGACGTTCAACTTCAATCATAAAGCCCTGTTCATTTAAGCTTCTAATGGCTTTTGAAATGGCTTGTCGAGATACATGAAACTGTTTAGCTAACACTTCTCCTGATACTTGTGCTTGTGCTTGTTTTAAATAAACAAGGATTTGATCTTGTAACATTTTTTCACCTCAATTATAATCTTATCATACTTATTCAATATGTCAACCGCAAAATAATTTAGGTTGACATATACATTTGTTTGGCTTATGCCAAGATTCATGATATAATTATGTCGTTTTTAAGGAGGATTTTATGAAACGATTATTCCAAGATAATCCAGTGTACGGGATTGTTTTTATTTTAGTAGGTGTTATGTTCATTGGTTTTTCACTATTTGACCCACACATTCATCTTTTGACAATATTCTTTAGCAGTGCGTCATTACTTAAAGACTACATTGCCTTTGCTGGGTTTGTCACTGCTTTTCTCAATGTGATTTTAGTGATGTCATTTGTCTTAATTATCATGCATATCAATCATATCTCAATCAATGGATTAACCATTGCGGGTTTGTTAACAGTAATGGGCTTTGCTTATTTTGGTAAAAATGCTTACAACATTATTTGGATCTTTTTAGGGGTTTACTTATACGCTAAAAGTCAACATTTACCATTTAAACAATTTTTTAATGTCGCCCTATTTGCAACCGCCATGGCACCTCTTGTAACAAGTGGCATAGGTTATGGTTTTATACCCCTTGTCATTGGACATTTACTTGCCATAGGCTATGGTTTTATCATTGCCCCCATCGCAAGCCATGCACCAAGATTTCATAATGGTTATACGCTTTATAATATTGGTTTTTCTGGTGGTGTTGTGGCTTTAGTTGTTACCAGTGTGTTGCGTTTGTTTAAAAATGATTTAAAGATTGAAGTGCTTGTTTCAAATGATCCAAAGATTCATCTTGTATTGATGACAACCATCATTATCATTTCATTGTTTCTCATTATTTTAGGTTGTTTACAAAAAGACTTTTGTTTAAGTGATTATAAAAAAATCATCCAAATGAGTGGTCACGGATCAGACTTTTACATGGTTGTTGGACATGGCGTAACTTACATGAACATGGGCATCATAGGCCTTATCTTACTTGTATTTTGTTTAATCACTGGGATTCCATTAAATGGCGCATCGTTTGGTTCAATCATCAGTGTCATTGGGTTTGGTGCATATGGGAAACACCCTCGTAACATCTTACCATTAATTCTTGGTGTTTACCTCATGATTTGGTTAACACAACTTCCCATCACACCAGTAACCATCATTACCATCATCTTCGTTACAGGACTAGCACCGATTACAGGTGATTTTGGTATCATTGCCGGTCTAGTTGCTGGGATGCTCCATTATGCCATGGTTTCCTATACAGGACCGTGGCAAGGTGGCCTCAACCTTTACAATAACGGTTTTGCTGGTGGCTTTGTTGCAGCACTTGTAAGTAGTTTAGCCCTACACCTAAGAGCCAATCAAAAGAAACAACACATAACAAAAGAGCACGAGAACTAACTCGTGCTTTTACATCGTTTGAATATCTAATTGAAAAACTAGTTGATTCCCTTCTAGTCCATATTTGCCATCTCCATGTACCACTTGAAAAGCACCAGTACCAGTACCATCTAATATAACCACTTTGGATTGCGACCCTTTATCATCATAATGCCCATATTCTTCCATAACAAAGCCACCTACAGCTTGCCCGATCATACCATTAAACACCAAATACCCATTGTAAATCGATTCAGATTGTTGTTTTTCTAAAGGATTATATGCTTTATAATAGATTGTATATTCTGCATGTAAAACACCAGATATTTGTCCCTCAATCCGATAAGTTGCAGATACTTTGGAAATGGATTGTTGATAGATAAATGTTTCTTCCCATTGTTCAACTTCAAGAATACCTTGTACCATAACCATCATCCTTTCTTATTTCATCATGACATAAAACTTAAAAATATGCAAGCATCAAAAAAGAAACCCGCAGGTTTCTAAGCTTCTTCTTTTGGTAAAACAAAATAAAGTGCAATACGATTAATACCTGTAAAGATTAATTGGAAGCCAACAGTCCAATAGAACACAACGGCTGCAAGTTGAGGATCAAACAATGATTGAATACCAAACCAAACAACCAATAAGTTTAAAATAATCCCAATCCATTTTGCACCACTAGGCACTTGCATTAAAAACGCGGTACTCATCAAAGACATAAAAATCAATCCCCAAATGACCATATAAATTAAAATCATGACACCTTTTTCAGGGTTTCGAATGAAGAAAACCAATCCAAAAGTACCCCATAATAGACCTTCAAATAATCGAAACAACTTATATTTGAGTCCTTTTGTTCTAAATATTGCATCAATAATAGCCGCAATCCCAAAAAAGAACAGTGTAAACCCGACAACATTTGAAAAGAATACCGTTTTAAGCACAGGATCCATCATAAACAAAATCCCAAAGATTAAGAACAATAACCCTTCAATTAAAAACTTAGATCTTTCTGTTTTCATATCATTTCCTCCTAACTACTAGTATGGTATTCATTATAACACTTTTAGAATAATAATCAATTTGTTTAATTCAAATCATTCATTGTAGAAACATTAATACTACGATCCTCTAATACACTTAATAAGACACGTACCGTATCAAGACTTGTAAAAGTAGTGATGTTATTCATGGCTGCATGTGTTCTAATCGTATAACCATCACGCGTACTATGTTTATCAGATGATTGAGTATTAACAATGTATTTGATGTATCCTTTTTCAATCCACTCCAAAATATCACGACTACCTTCACTGATTTTTGGCAATGTTTTTACTTTCAATTGATTTTGTTTTAAAAAGTTTGCAGTATTTTTAGTCGCCACTAAATTGAACCCTAAATCATAAAAACGTTTCGCAATTGAAAGCACTTCTTCTTTGTCTTCATTGGCAACCGTAAAAAACACCGTACCATACTCCTTAATTTGCATACCACTTGCTTGTAGTCCTTTATACAAAGCCTTATTAAACAAACGATCATATCCAATAGCCTCACCTGTCGACTTCATTTCTGGCCCTAAACTGGTATCAACGCCATGGATTTTATTAAATGAAAAGGATGGGGTTTTAACAAAATAGTACGCTGATTGAATCGGTTGTAAAACTGACATGTAGCCAAGTTCTTGTAGTGATTTACCCAACATCACTTTTGTTGCAAGGACACTTAGATGTACGTCCGTTACTTTTGAAATAAATGGTACTGAACGACTTGCTCTAGGGTTTACTTCAATGATGTACACTTCTTCTTCAGGCGTAACAATAAATTGGATATTGTAAAGACCAATAATTTGAAGTGCTCGCCCAATTTTTTCAGTAATCGTTGTGATTTGCGCAATCACTTCATAAGAAAGCGAGAATGATGGATACACACTAATAGAATCCCCCGAATGAACACCTGTTTTTTCAATATGTTCCATAATCCCAGGAATCACAACTTGATGGCCATCACATACAGCATCAACCTCAACTTCTTTTCCTTTAATATAGCGATCAATCAGGACTGGTTGTTCATCACTAATGGCCGCAACATTTTGTACATATTCAAGTAAACTTTGGTCATCATGAACAATTCTCATGGACTGACCACCCAAAACAAAACTTGGTCTTACAAGCACAGGATAACCAATACTTTGCGCAACTTCAATGGCTTGATGCACATGCGTGATGGCTTTACCCATTGGTTGTTTCACATCAATTGATGCAAGTAGCTTCTCAAAGTAATCTCTATTTTCTGCACGTTCAATTTGTTCATACGATGTTCCTAAAATAGGCACACCAGCTTTTGTTAAACGACTACCTAGATTCAACGCTGTTTGTCCCCCTAATTGAATAATCACCCCTATTGGTTGTTCAAATTCAATGACATTCATGACATCTTCATAAGTCAATGGTTCAAAATAGAGTTTATCGCTCATCGTATAATCAGTTGATACAGTTTCTGGGTTATTATTGATGACAATGGCTTCATACCCCATTGACTGAATGGTTTGAATACAATGAACAGTTGAGTAGTCAAATTCAACACCTTGTCCAATTCTAATTGGTCCACTCCCAATAACAAGAATACTTGGTTTATTTGATACAATACTATCTTGTTGATCATCATAACTCGAATAAAAATAAGGTACATAAGCATCATATTCATTTGAACATGTATCAATCATTTTAAAAGTTGGTATTATACCTACTTGTTTACGATATGCTCTAATACTTGCTTCATCGACATTAAGTTTTTTAGCAATTTGGCAATCACTATACCCCATTTGTTTCGCTTTTTTAATCACATCATAATCAAGTACTAATTGTGATTCAAACATTACCATATCTTTTATTTTGCGAATAAAGTATGCACTTATTTTAGTTAAGTGACAAATTGTTTCTACCAAAACACCTTGTTTAAGCAAATAAGCAATTTTGTATAATCGTAAATCATCAGGCACCGCAATTGATTGAAGGATTTGTTTTAAATCAGTTGTTGGTTCATAGTCATTAAAATCTAAATAACCATTTTCAAGTGAACGTAACGCTTTATGAAAAGATTGCTCAAAAGAACGACCAATTGCCATAATCTCCCCTGTTGCTTTCATTTGAGTCGATAATGTACGATTTGCATCTTTAAATTTATCAAATGGGAAACGCGCTAATTTAGTAACAATATAGTCAATCGTTGGTTCAAAGCATGCATAAGTACTTGATAGCTTTATCTCATCAAGATGATATCCAATCGCAATCAATGTACTAACACGCGCTATCGGATAACCGGTTGCCTTACTTGCCAAGGCACTACTTCTAGAAACACGTGGATTTACTTCAATAACATAATATTGTTTGCTTACAGGATCAAGGGCAAACTGAACATTACAACCACCCTCTATCTTCAACGCACGAATGATGCCAATGCTTGCCTCTTTCAACATGTTTGCTTCTTGACTTGTCAATGTCATCGTAGGAGCAACAACCATAGAGTCCCCTGTATGAACACCCACTGGGTCAACATTTTCCATATTACAAACAATGATTGCAGTGTCTAAGTGGTCACGAATGACTTCATATTCAATTTCTTTATAACCTGTAATAGATTTTTCAACCAACACTTGTTGCACTGGTGAAGCCATTAATGCACTTGCAGCCAGTAAGCGACAAGATGCTTCATCATAAACAAAACCACCACCAGTACCACCAAGCGTGAATGCTGGTCTTAAAATAATTGGATAACCAATTTGACTAGCAATCTCCATGATCTCTTCAACTGTATGACCAATAGCACTCTCAATGGTTGGTTCACCAATCCGTTCACAAAGAGCTTTAAATAGTTCTCTATCTTCTGCTAACTCAATTGACTCAAGCGATGTACCGAGGACCTCAACTTGGCACTCATCTAGCACCCCTTTTTTACTTAGTTCCATAACCAAATTCAATCCCGTTTGACCACCAATCCCAGGTAGAATTGCCTGTGGTCTTTCCTTACGAATAATTTTAGAGACGTATTCAATGGTTAAAGGCTCCATGTAGACACGATCTGCCATATTTCGGTCTGTCATAATAGTAGCAGGATTTGAATTCACAAGCACAACCTCATAGCCTTCTGCTTTCAAAGTTAAACATGCCTGTGTTCCAGCATAGTCAAACTCAGCTGCTTGTCCAATGACAATTGGGCCACTCCCAATCACCATGATTTTTTTAATATCTAGTCGTTTAGGCATGCCCTTCTCCTCCTTTAAACTGCTCAATCATATTATTCATATCTCTAAAGAAACCATCTTCATCTACGCCTTTAGTTGATAATTTTGGATAAAATTGAATACCCATCATGCTTTTCTCTAAAACACATATGCCCTCTACTGAACCATCCATAACATGACGATGCGTTACTTCAATCAAATCCCTATTAAGACTGTTTTCATCTAACAAAAAACCATGATTTTGACTCGTCACATACACGCGATTTGTTTTTAAAGACCTAACAGGATGATTTTCTCCACGATGACCCACTCTTAGACTCACCACCTTAGCACCATTGGCAATGGCAATTAACTGACACCCAAGCCCAACGCCTATAATTGGCACTTTACCTTGAATGTCATGAACCAATTCAACAATCGAGGTAAGTACATTGGGATCCCCTGGTCCATTTGATATAAACAATGCATCCGGTTTATATCGCATCACATCAGAATAATGACTATTGTAAGGCAATACTAGCACATCATAACCTTGCTGAAAAAGCATACGAATCATACTTGTTTTAACCCCACAATCGATCACAACAAGACGCTTCCCAACCTGTTGAAAGCGCTGAGGTCGGCTCACACTGCATCGACTTACTTGATTTGTTTTTACAATATAACCTCTAACTTGCTCAATCAACTGCTCATCTACTTGATTTGAACAAGTAATCAATGCTTTTAAATGACCATATTGTTTAATAAGTGAAACCAAATAACGTGTATCAATACCCTCAATAAGCGCAATACCAAATGCTTCAACATAATCATTTACGGATTGCATACTTTGATAATGATCTGGTGTGTCACTCACTTGGTTCACTATCAAACCACCTACAGTAGGATTCATACTCTCGAAATCCACTTCATTGATGCCATAAACCCCTATCTCAGGGAAATTCATGACCACAAGCTGATCACAATAACTCATATCACTTAATACCTCTTGATACCCAGAAACACCTGTATAAAAAACAAGCTCACCAAATCTATCTTCTATTGCCTGATGAACATATCCAACAAATACATGTCCACTTTCTAGAACCAACTTCGCTTTCATTCAACCCATCCTTTCATAAAAAAAGTTCAACTATCGCAATCACACATGCAACAATTGAACATCAAAATTTAAAAATATTAAAAGTAGATAACAGATTTCGATCACCACAAAGAACAAATTTACTCACCATCATGTTATCCCTCCTATCTCAAATAGATTAACATATTTACATCGACAATTCAACCCCTTTTAAAGTGACTCACTCACTTTCGTATCACCATCAT